>JAFUJG010000310.1 GCA_017468215.1 Clostridia bacterium
AAACAGTATAGTATACTTATACTATACTGTTTCTTTTAGAAGGAGAAAATGAAATGAAAAAAGTGTTATCCTTATTATTATCGATATTTATGGCGTTTTCAGCCGTGCCTATATTTGCTTACAACGCAGAGCCAAGCGACCTTACAGGCAACATGGATGGCTTGGAAATGGCAAAAAAGGTTGCCGAGGAAGGCATGGTGCTTTTGGAAAACAACGGAGCACTGCCCCTTGATAAAGGCGAGAGGGTTGCCGTTTTCGGCATTAATCAGATTGACTTTATTTACGGTGGCGGCGGCAGCGGTAACTTTAACAGTAAAAACGAGCGAGTTGATTACATAAGCCTGTACGATGCATTAAAGGCAAAAGAGGAAAATGGTGACATAGAGCTTTACGACGATTTGCTCGCATCCTACGAAACATACTATAACAACTACTGGTCTACCGACGGCAGAACCTACGGCTACGGTACAAGACAGGGTGCTGTTTTAAAGTATTGGGGCGAAATGGAAATTAGTGAGGAGGCTGTGAACACTGCCGCACAAGAGGTGGATACTGCAATTATCACAATAGGTCGCCCTGCAGGCGAGGACAGCGACCGAAGTAATACAGAGGGCGACTTTAAGCTGAACACAAAAGAGAAAAACATGATAAACTACGTTAAAGCGGCAGGCTTTGACAAAGTTATTGTTATACTTAACGTAACAGGTGTTATAGAATCTGACTGGCTGAAGGACGACAGTATAGATGCAGTGCTCTATGTGTCGCTTCCGGGTATGGTGGGTGGTAGCACCATGGCAGACGTGCTCATGGGTGAAAGCTATCCTTCGGGTAAATTGGTCGACACATGGGCTGCAAATTATACAGATTATCCTTCATCATCTAATTTTGGCAACAGCAGCTACACAAACTATAAAGAGGATATCTTTGTTGGCTACAGATATTTCGAAACTATTCCAAACGCAAAAGAAAAGGTTAATTATCCCTTCGGTTACGGTCTCGGCTATGCAGATTTTGAAATAACCGACAAAAAGGTTACCGTAACAGGTACAGGCAGGGATAGAGAGGTTACTGTAACTGCAACTGTTACAAATAAGGGGGATATGCCCGGCAAAGAGGTTGTACAGGTATATGTACAGTGCCCTGAGACAAACCTTACACAGCCTGCGAGAGAATTGGCAGGATTTTATAAAACAAAGGAGCTTACAAAGGACGAAAGCGAAAATGTTACAATAACCTTCTCCTTTGACACGCTTTCAAGCTATGACGACGTCGGCAAAACCATGTACGAAGCGGCATATGTTCTGGAAGAAGGCGAGTACAGGTTTTATGTAGGCAACAGCGTAAGAGCACCTTATACAGACAGCTATACCCTTGCATCCATTGAGCTTGTAGAACAGCTGGAGCATCATATAGTACCCGATACAACAAAATTCAACCAGCGCCTCACAAGCGACGGAAGCTTTGAGACAATAGAGCAGAGAGAAAACGCTCTTGTATCAACAGACCCGAGCGAGGATGTTGATGC
>JAFUJG010000311.1 GCA_017468215.1 Clostridia bacterium
CACACCTTCGCTGACAGCTGTTTTCCAAACCTCGCTCTTTGCCGCATAGGCTTGTCGGCCACCCGGGTAAAGAGCCTTTTCTACAATGTAAGGTCTCATAATAACACCGTCGTTTGCAATTGCCGCTGCAACAAGAGCCATGTTCAAGGGAGTTACCAAAAGCTTGCCCTGCCCGATACCGCATGCAGCCAAATCTGTTTGGCTCATTGCGTTTTCATAATTAAACAGCGACTTGCTTGTTGTTATATCAAAGTCAATCACTTCACCAATACCGAAGCGTGATGCCACATTCTTAAAGGTTTTTTCACCCACTTGCACACCGTAGGATGCAAACATAACATTGCTGGATGCGGCAAAGCCCTGCTTTATATCAATTTCACCAAGCTTCTTTTGGTTATAGTTTTCAACAGGGTAGCCGTCAATCACAAGGGAGCCCTCGTCATTTATGCTGACCGCACAGCCTTCTTCAATTGCCGCCGCAGCAGTTATTATCTTAAAGGTGGAGCCTGGCGGATAAAGCCCCTGGTTGCCTCTGCCTACAAAGGGTGCATCATCACTAACCGAAAGGCTTGCAAAGTTTTTTGTGAGTGTACTTTCGTTAGGGTCAAAGGAGGGGTTTGAGTACATACACACAACCTCGCCTGTTTTAGGCTTTATTGCAACAACAGCACCGCTGTGCTTGCCCATAAGCTGCTCTGCCTTTGCGGTGAAGGAATTATCAATTGTAAGATACAAATCGGCTCCTCTGGGCATCTCCTTATCCATGGAGAAAAACTCGGATATATCCTCCAGGGGGTCTGTTTTTATTAAAATGTCGTTGAAGGAGCGTTCAAGCCCCGACTTATCATATGTAACCGAGTTGTAGCCTATAACGTGAGCGTATCTTCCCTTAAAGGGGTAATACCTCACCTGCCTTGTACCGTCCATTGCACTGTATGCCAATACTTCGCCCGAGCAGTCGAGCACTGCACCACGCAGAATGCTTTCCTCTCTTTCACGGATACGCTTGTTGAACTTGTTTTCAACAATTCCGCCTGCATCAAAAAGCGTAAAATACGTAAGGTACACCGCCAGAGATAAGAACATAGCGCAGATAACAACCATAACAGTTATTATTTTACCGTTATATTTCATCCTCTATCTCCCTCCTTCTGGCTGAAATGCCCTGCAGTATCCCCAAAGCAAAAAATGTAGCAACCATGCTGGAGCCGCCGTAGGATACAAAGGGAAGTGTTATACCTGTAAGGGGTATAAATTTTATAACACCGCCGATAATTATAAAGGTCTGCACGCCAATCATAACACCTATGCCCATGGCAACAGCCTTATTAAAGGCATTGTTTGTGGAAAGGGATATCTTGAACGCCCTGTACACCAAAACGAAATACAGCATAATAACTGCCAAGCCGCCTAAAATACCCATCTCCTCGCATATTGCAGAAAAGATAAAATCACTGTGTACCTCGGGAATATAGTAGGGGCTTCCTGCGCCTATCCCCCTTCCGGTAAAACCGCCTTCACCAATTGCAAAAAGGGACTGTGTTATCTGGTAGCCCTTGTTTGCCACATCGTCAAAGGGACGGAGCCATGTTTCAATTCGTATCTGGATATGTCTCATGAATTTAATACCCACAAAGCTTACCATAACCGCTGCTGCAGCGTTCAGAAGAAGAAACCGTCTGTCCTCGCCGTAAATTGCAATAAACGCAATGTATATTGCAAAGAACAGCACCGCTGTTCCCCAGTCACGCTGCAAGAGCAGAAACAACAGGAACATATATGCCACAACCGTTGCTGCACAGTTTCTACCCAGCTTTGTGTTGTAAAAGGTTTTTATTTTATTGTCGTTTTCCATAGGCTTTTTATACTCGTTGGTAAAAACGCCTGCAAGGGTTAGAATGAACAGTATTTTCACCAGCTCGCTGGGCTGAAAAGAAAACCCTCCAAGCCTTAGCCAGCTTTTTGCACCGCCTGAGGAATAGCCAAACAACGCAGTTGCCGCAAAAAGCATAATACCGCCTATTACGTAAAGCCTGTTAAGCTTGTGCCAGAATTTTATGTGTCTGTATATAAGGCTTGTAACAAGAAACAGAGCAGTTCCTATGCTGAACCATACAACCTGCTTTTGTCCGTGCCCTGTCTGCAGCCTTAACAGCATAATAACGCCGATAACGCCAAGCATTGCCGTTATCATGAATATGTAATGGTCACCTAAAGGGAAAAACCTTAAAAGTGCATACACCACAGCCAAGGTAAGGCACATACCGCCTAAAAGCATGGCTGTGTCAGAATTTACCCTGCCTGTATTGATGCTTATGAGGGTACCGCCCAAAAGAGCTACCAGTAATATGCAAATTAAAGGTCTTACTATGTAAGAATCGTTTTTCATTTTCTAACCACCAATCAATTTTCGGGTCTGACAAACAAAAACATCAACGAGCCTATAGAAATCTTATCGCCGTCAATAAGCTCCACAACCTCGTCAGAGACAGGCTCACCGTTTAAAAGCGTACCGTTTGCGCTGTCCATATCCTCAATAAAGAAGGTGTTCTCAGCTTTAAAGATACGGCAGTGCACACCGCTTAAAGCACTGTCACCTATGCGGATGCGGCATTTACCGCTTCTGCCTATAAGGTTGTCCTTTTCAAGCTCATAGCTCTCCTTAACGTCAAAATCCAGATCTGTTTTAAGATTCATCAGCTTAAGAAAGCCTTCTGCCTGGGTTATGTTTTTCTTCCTGGACATAGTTCTGATATCAAGGAAAATCATACGGATAATGGTGTATATAAATGCATAAACCACAATAACAAACAGATACGTTAATATTTTAGGTAATATCTCCTGCATAAAATCCCATTCCTTCCGTGTTTTTTATTTATAATATTACTAATTTATTATACCACCGTTTTATTTTCATTGCAACAAAAAAAGGAAGGGTTTTGGATAAAACCCTTCCTTTTCCATTTAAATCAAATCATTAAAAAGCTTTATATTATCCTTTTCTGCTTTCAGTTCACCTGATTCGATTTTTTTCACAATTTCAACAATACGGTCGTTGACAGGTGTTTCCACGCCGTACTTTTTGCCTTCTGTGCAAACAACGCCGTTTATGGCATCAATCTCGCACTTTTTGCCGTTACGTAAATCCTGCAGCATACTAGGCACAATGGCACGGTGCTTTTTCATTGCAATAGGCATTAAAAACAAGCCAAAGGCTTTTTTAAGTGCACCCTTATAATAAAACAGCTTGGTTATGTCCTTTCCCTGAACAGGCGCAAATTTAACCTTTGCGGCATGTCCTACATCAATGCACTCTTTCATGCAACGGATTGCAACCTTTTTTGCTTCCTTATCCTCGCTGACATCGCCAAAGGTTCCCCCCACAACTGTCCCAAGACCCGAAAAGGTTGCGTTTATGAGAAGCTTTGACCACCTTGCCCCAAGAAGGTTTTCCTCCTCGTGCACAGGACACATAAGCTCAAGCAGGCTTTTAACAGTTTCAAACTGCTCGTCTGTTACGCCTTCCATTTTTCCCATATGGAACGAAAGGGAATCAGGCTCACTTGTCAGCGTGCAGACACCCGGCTCGTCAAGCATTGCACCCCATTCAACGGTACAGCCCATAGTGTGCTCTGCTCCTACGATTTCTGCAATGCCAACCTCGGGTAGGCCGTTCTGTAATGTTACGATAACGCCCTTTTCGGTCAGGTAATCCTTCAAAAAGGTAACAACCTCTTTGTTTGCCAATTGCTTTGTCAAAAGCAAAATAACATCGTATTTGCCTTCCATCTTATCGGGTGTTATTGCCTTAACAGGCACATTCATTTCAACCGTGCCTTTAATGGTTGCACCCTTTTCATTCAAGGCATCAACATGTGCCTTGTTGCGGTTAATCAAATCAATTTCACCGCCGTTTTTTGTTATATATGCACCAAGCACAGTACCTAAACTGCCTGCACCGTAAATAGCATATCTCATAAATCTTCCTCCTTTATTCCTTATTCAAGCCTGCATTGTACAGTTCCTTATAAAAACCGCCCTTTGCCATAAGCTCCTCATGATTACCCATTTCAACAATACTGCCGTCTTTCATGACAAGTATCACATCTGCTTCACGTATTGTGGAAAGCCTGTGTGCAACAATGAAGCTTGTTTTGCCTTCCATAAGTGTTGCAAAGGCCTTTTGTATTTTCAGTTCGGTACGTGTGTCGATACTGCTGGTGGCTTCGTCAAGAATAAGCATTGCAGGATTTATGAGCATAAGCCTTGCAATACACAACAGCTGCTTCTGTCCCTGGCTCAGACCGCCGTTTTCGCTTATAACGGTATCATAGCCCTTGGGCAAGCGTTTTATAAAGCTGTGTGCATATGCTTTTTTTGCCGCTTCGATAATTTCTTCGTCGGTTGCATCGCTTTTTCCGAAGGCGATGTTTTCCTTTACTGTACCGCCACGGAGCCATGTTTCCTGCAACACCATGCCGTAACCCTCACGGAGATTGCGTCTGGGCATATGGTTAATATTTACCCCTTCAAGGCATATTTCGCCCTTGTCAACGTCATAAAAACGCATGAGAAGGTTTATAAGTGTGGTTTTTCCGCAGCCTGTGGGTCCTACGATTGCAACCCTCTGCCCCTTTTTAATTTTAAGGTTCAGGTGTTCAATAAGCTTCTTTTCCTTGGAATACGAGAAGGATACATCCTTTATATTAACCTCGCCTCTGTCAAGGTCGATGCTGTTTTCCTCACTGCCGTCAGCTTCACGAGGCTGTTCAATAACATGAAGGATTCTGCCTGCACATACTATTGCATTCTGTAGCTCGGTTACAACGCCCGAAATTTCGTTAAAGGGCTTTGTGTACTGGTTTGCATAGCTTAAAAAGCTCGACAATGCACCAACACTTATTCCGCCGGACACAGCACTGATCGCACCGGTAAGCCCTACCAGAGCATAAACAAGGCTGTTTACAAAGCGTGTTGCAGGATTTGTTATGGACGAGTAGAAAACCGCATCCAAGGTTGCCTTGTTAAGCCTTTCGTTAATTTCGTCAAACCTTGCTCCTACAGCCTCCTCACAGGAGAATGCCGCCACAATGTTTTTTCCGGTTATCATTTCGTCAATATATGCTGTTGCCTCGCCCTGGGTTTCGCTTCTGAGCTTGAACATTGAATATGTCCTCTTTGCGATAAATGCCGCCACAACAAAGCTAAGCGGTGTTACCAAAAGCACCACAAGTGCGATTTTCCAGTTTATATATACCATGAACGCCAAGGTGCCCACAATGGTCATAGCCGATGAAAACACCTGGGTAAGCCCCATAAGCAGGCCTTCCGAAAACTGGTCAACATCGCTTATTACACGGTTCACAATATCACCGGAGGGGTGGGAGTCGATATATGAAAGCGATACCGACTGAAGGTTTTCAAAGGCCTCTGAACGTACCTTCTGAACAATAGAATATGTTACCGAGTTGTTTATTATATTCATTATCCACTGTGCAACGGCAGTTACCGCCACGGCAACGGTAATGATTAAAAGTATCCTTACAACTCCGGGGATGTCTACATTGCCCTGACCTATCATGTAATCCACCGCTACACCTGTCAGTATGGGAATAAGAAGTGTAAGAGCAACGGTTATCGCAGCCAGAACAAGACTAAGCAAAAGATAACGTCTGCTTCCTTTTAAATATTTTAAAAGCTTTTTTACAACAGCCATATTACTCATTATCCCCACTCCTTTCGTACTGAGAATAATAAATTTCGCTGTAAACCTCGCACTTTTCCAAAAGCTCCTTATGGGTGCCTATGCCTGCAACAGTGCCATCCTCAAGTGTGATTATCATGTCACAGTTCATAACCGAGGATGCACGCTGGGATACTATAAAGGTTGTAACACCCTCAATTTTTGATATTGCCCTTCTTAAGCTGAAGTCAGTTTTATAGTCAAGAGCCGACGCCGAATCGTCCAGCACCAGGATTTTGGCTCCTGTTAAAATAGCACGTGCAATGGTAAGGCGTTGTCTTTGTCCGCCGGAAAGGTTTCTGCCCATTTGTGCAACCTCACCGTCAAGACCGCCCTTTGCCAGAACAACATCCTCAGCCTGGGCAATAGCTATAGCTCTGTTGATTTCCTCGTCTGTAGCATCCCTTTTGCCGAATGTTACGTTTGAGCGAATTGTGCCTTTAAAGAGCTGTGCCTTCTGGGGCACTATGGCTATCAGCTTACGCAAAGCTTTTACAGGATAGCTTTTTACGTTTTTGCCCATTACAAAAACTTCGCCCTCTGTAACATCGTAAAACCTTGGTATAAGATTCACAAGGCTGGATTTACCCGACCCTGTAACGCCTATAACGCCCACGCTCATACCCTCTGTTACCGCAAAGGATATGTTGTCAAGGGATTTTTCACCGTTTTCGTTATAGGACAGGCTTACATTTTTAAACTCAACCGCCGATGTTACCGTATCTGTACTGTGGGCAGTTTCCATTCCGCCTTCTATTGCCAGCACGTCTGCAATACGGTTACCGCAGGCGACCGCCTTTGTAACTGTTATTATAAGGTTTGCCAGCTTTACAAGCTCAATTAAAATCTGGCTCATGTAGTTAACAAGTGCCACAACCTCACCCTGGGTAAGGTTGCCTGTGTTAACTCGGATTGCACCGCTGTAGAGGATATACACAACCGATAAATTTACCACCACATATGTAAGCGGATTCATCAGTGCTGTTATCCTGCCTGCAAAAAGCTGTTTACTCTTTAAAGTGCTGTTACCCCGGTTAAATCTTTCAATTTCGGCTCCTTCGGCACCAAAGGCTCTTATCACTCTTGCACCTGTAAGGTTTTCTCTTGTAATTTTTAAAATATTGTCAAGAGCAGACTGCACCTTTTTGTACACAGGTGCGCCGCCAAGTATAACAGCAAAAACTATTACCGACAAAAGGGGAATCGTTGCCAGGAATATAAGCGATGCTTTTACATCCACCGTAAAAGCCATAATTGCTGCACCGAACACAATAAAGGGTGAACGCAAAAACAGTCTGAGGACAAGGTTGACACCGTTCTGCAGCTGGTTAAGGTCACTGGTAATACGTGTTATCAGCGTAGACGTGCCTATTTTGTCAGCAGTTTTAAAGTCAAGGCTTTGTATATGCTTAAAAAGCACGCTTCGGATTTTGCCCGAAAAGCCTACAGCCGCCACAGCACAAAAATACTGTGCCGTAATGGAGCATACCAGACCTATAACCCCCAGAAGTATCATAACGCCTATCATTTTCCAGATATGCATATTGTCGGCGTTGTTAATGCCTCGGTCTATTACCGATGCCATAACAAGAGGTACAAACAGCTCAAAAAGAGCCTCCAGCAGCTTGAATGCAGGGCCTAAAACACATTCCTTTTTATAGTTTTTCAAATATACAAAAAGCTTTTTCAAATCTATCACTCACTTCCAAAACCATAGTTTAATTATATAATCATTATTACCTACCGTCAAGAAACTATTGACAAAAAAACATATAAGTGCTATATTCAACTTAGCAAAGTAGAACATATAGCGTTAAGTGGGATAGGAACGGGAAGTTGTCCTATCCACGAAAGGTTTTTTGCCTGCGGTTATGTGTTCGCATTCCGTTGCTGCAAAAATCTTTATGTACATCTTTTTTGTAGCAATATATTACAGAAAGGGTGTTTTTTTATGCAACAAAGGTTTTTCTCAACAAAACGTATTTGTCTTATTGCGGTATTTATCGCTCTGACGGTTGTTCTTTCTATGGTATCCAACCTCAGGATAGGCAACTACATCGAGATCTCGTTTAAGTTTATTCCTGTTTTTGTTATGGGTGCGCTGTTCGGCCCTGTGCTTTCCGGCCTCACCTCACTTTTGGGCGATGTGGTCACGGTTATGATGTTCACAGGCGGAGCACCGCTTATAGGTCTTTTTGTGACCGAGTTTGTTTCGGGCTTTATTTACGGAGTTCTGTTTTACAACAATTATGAAAAATCCGTATCATATATAGTCCGCATGGTAATCTGCGTTCTTCTGCAGTTTGCCCTCAGTTTGTTTGTAAATTCCTATATTCTTTATTCGGCAGGCTATTTTTCAACCTTTGCCGTGGCTATAGGCATTCGTTTCTGGGCAAGCTTTTCGAAAATATTTATGCACGCAGCAGTTATTATCTTTGCCCCTTATTATTTAAAGGTTTTTTCAAAATTGATATATTAAAAAAATCGCCTTAAGGCGATTTTTTTATTTATTGCGATAATATTTAAAGCACATATCAAGATAAGCCTTGTGTGCAACGGTTATAATAAGATTACGAAGCATCATTTTTGTTTCGTGATTGTTTTCGCCAATTTTCTCCATCTCGTCCTTAAGACCGAAAACATAACCTACCACGTTTTCAAATTCTTCAACAAGATAGTTATAAGCCACCTGAGGCTCATAGGTTGCCTTTTGCATTTCAATCAAAAGCTTTATATCCTCCATGCTGAGCACACTTTTTGCTATTGATATAAATATCAGATATGCAATCTGGTCACGGCTGTACTGCTTTTTTACAGGGTTTGATATAAGCCCTTTTTTAACGTAGTTGCTTATCATTGAGCCTGTTATGACAGGGTCTTCGTTATAGTTGATTTCGGATATATACTTAGCTGTCTGCTCAAGATACAACCCCACGTTAGGTATTTCGTTATATTTCGGAAGTTTAAAATTTTTTACTGCTTCCTTAAGCTTTTCGTTAACAACCCGAGACATAAAACCATCCCTTTCCTGCCCATTTTACTACAAAAAAACTACCAAGTCAACCAATATCTGCTTGACAATCCCCATCTTGCGTATTAAAATATCTTTTGACAGGTTTTTAAAAAACCGATAACAAGTTTTAGGAGGACTACAAATGATTTTCAGAATTATATCCGATTCTTCATCCAATCTTCTTTCCTGGGATAAGGTTGACTATAAAACAGTTCCGTTAAAAATTCTTTCTTCCGAAAAGGAATATATCGATAATGCCGAGCTTGATGTTGCCGCTATGGTTGCAGACTTAAAAACCGTTAAAGGTGCTGTTAAAACCTCCTGCCCCAACACAGGCGAATGGCTGGAAGCTTTCGAAGGAGCTGACTGCATTTTTGCAGTAACAATAACAAGCAATCTTTCAGGCTGTTACAATGCCGCAATGCTTGCCCGTGAGCAGTACATCACAGAGCATCCCGAGGTTAAAATCCACGTTGTGGACTCTTATTCTACAGGCGGCGAAATGCAGCTTATTATAGAAAAGCTTGCAGAGCTTATCAATGAAGGTAAAGCCTTTGAAGAAATCGAAAAGGAAATAACCGCCTATAAGGACACAACTCATCTTGAATTTTCCCTTCAATCGCTGACAAACCTTGCACGTAACGGAAGGGTAAGTCCTGCTGTTGCCGCAATCGCAGGCGTTTTAGGCATCCGTGTTGTGGGTGCCGCAGTTGAAGGCACACTTCACCCCTCCGATAAGGTACGTGGTGAAAAAAAGGCTATATCCACAATTTTTGCCAACATGAAAAAATACGGCTATGTAGGCGGCAAGGTGCGTATCAACCATTGCCTTAACCCCGAGTCTGCAGCTGTTCTTAAAGAAAAGATTTCTGCCGAGTTTCCTTCTGCGGACATTGAAATTGTTCCCTGTACGGCACTGTGCAGATTTTATGCAGAGCAGGGCGGTATGATTATCGGTTACGAAGGTGCGAACAAGCACTAATAAAAAACCTCGTTGCATTTGCAACGAGGTTTTTTA
>JAFUJG010000312.1 GCA_017468215.1 Clostridia bacterium
GCGGATATCATCCCCTTCAACGCTGAAGGATGCAAGGCTTTTATTTATATCAGGCGGGAGAATTTTTATGCCCATATTCTTGCAGGCTTCCACATAAATTGCAACCTTGTTGTCTTCATCCATAAAGCCTGTAATAAGTGCCGCCATAAAGTGAACAGGATAAAAATGCTTCAGATATGCTGTCTGATATGCAACTACCGCATAACAAGCCGCATGGGAACGGTTGAAGGCATATTTTGCGAAGGCATCCATATCGTCAAAGATAGAGGAGGCGGTCTTTTCGTCAATACCTCGTCTTAAACAGCCGGGGATAAGCACATTGCCCTCCGCATCCACCTCACCATAGATAAAGTTATGGCGTGCCTTTTCCATTTCGTGAGCTTTTTTCTTACTCATGGCACGTCTTACCATGTCTGCTCCGCCCAATGAGAAGCCTGCCAGCTCTCGTACAATTTCCATAACCTGCTCCTGATACACAATGCAGCCGTAGGTATCACGAAGGATTCTTTCCAGGGACGGATGCTTGTAGGTAATCATTTCGGGGTTATGCTTGTTGCGTATATATTGGGGGATAAAGTCCATGGGGCCGGGTCTGTAAAGTGAGATACCGGCGATGATATCTTCCAAGTTACCCGGGTTGAGCTTTTTCATGAAATCGGTCATGCCACCTGATTCCAGCTGGAATACCCCCTCTGTATCGCCTGAGGAAATCATGGCATAAACCTCATCTGCATCGTAAGTAATGTTCTTAAGGTCAATATCTATGCCGTCATTTTTGGCAAACTCAATGCAGTTGCGGATAATGGTAAGGTTTTTAAGGCCCAGAAAGTCCATCTTTAAAAGACCAAGCTCCTCAACGGTATCCTTTGTGAACTGGGTTACCACCACGTCGTCATTTTTTGAAAGGGGAATATGCTCATCAAGCCTGTCCCCGCAGATAACCACGCCTGCAGCATGAGTGCCTGAGCTCTTTGGCAGGTTTTCAATGCTGAGCGCTGTATCGATAAGCTTTTTAACCATTTCATCGCTCTCATACATTTCGCTGAGTTTGGGGGTTTCCAGTGCTTTGGCAATTGTTATTCCCAACTCCTTGGGAACAGCCTTTGCCACCACGTCAACATCCGCATAGGGCAGGTCCATAACCCTGCCTGCATCACGGATTGCAGCACGTGCCTTCATAGTGCCGAAGGTTATAATCTGGCATACGTTATCGGTACCGTACTTTTCAACAACATAGTCAATAACCTCGCCTCGTCTTTCCTTGCAGAAGTCAATATCAATATCGGGCATGGAAACACGCTCAGGGTTTAAAAACCTTTCAAAAAGCAGATTGTATTTAATGGGGTCAATGTCTGTAATTTCCAGAACATATGCAACAATGCTTCCTGCCGCACTGCCTCTGCCGGGACCTACATAAATGCCGTTACGCTTTGCGTAGCCAATAACGTCGGAAACAATTAAAAAATAGTCGGTAAAGCCCATGTTATTTATAACATTAAGCTCATATTTAAGCCTTTGCTCAATTTCTTCACCGGGGTTTTCGCCGTAGCGGTTGCAAAGGCCTTCACGGCACAGCTTTTCCAGATATTCCACCCTTGTATAGCCCTGGGGTATAGGGAACTGGGGCAACAGCTTTTTGTGAAATTCTAACTCAAAGGTGCACATATCGGCAATCTTTTGAGTGTTTTCAATTGCCTCGGGCGCAAAGCGGAAAATTTCTCTCATTTCCTCCTCGCTTTTTACATAAAACTCGTCTGTTGAAAACCTCATACGGTTTTCATCCGCAAGCTTTTTGCCTGTCTGTATACATAAGAGCACATCCTGATAATTGGCGTCCTCTTTGTTTATGTAGTGTATATCGTTTGTGGCAACCAAGGGAGTATTGGTTTCTTTTGCAAGCTGTAAAAGCTTTGGCATAATAAGACGCTGTTCTTCAATATTATGGTCCTGCAGCTCAATATAGAAATGCTCAAATATACTCTTGTATTCTTCAAGAGCTTTTTTTGCACCCTCATAGTTACCCTCTGTAAGAAGATAGGGTATCTCACCTGCCAGGCAGGCAGACAGCGCAATAAGCCCCTCGGAGTACTTTTTAAGCTCACTCTTATCTGTCCTGGGGCGGTAATAAAAACCATCCACAGCTGCTTTTGATGCTATTTTACACAAATTGCGATAGCCCTTTTCGTTCTTTGCCAGAAGCACAAGATGAAAGTTGTCCGCATCGGATTTCATTTCCTTATCGCTGAGGCTTCTTGGTGCAACATACACCTCGCAGCCGATGATGGGCTTTATGCCTTCTTTTTTACATGCCTTGTAAAAATCTACAACACCGTACATCACGCCATGGTCGGTAAGTGCCATTGCACTCTGGCCAAGCTCAGCGGCTCTTTTGGGCAGGTCTGCTACTCTGGCTGCACCATCCAGAAGGCTGTATTCACTATGTACGTGTAAATGGGCAAACATATCAATCACTCAATTCCTTTGCTATTTCAATCAGTTTGTTCAGTCTGTTTTTTAAAGTGCTTTTTGCCAGCGGCGGGTCACACAGAGCACACATTTCCATAATTGTGGAGCTCTCGTTTTCCTTTCGCAGCATTGCCGCTTCCCGTAAT
Source organism: Clostridia bacterium (assembly GCA_017468215.1). Classification (GTDB taxonomy): domain Bacteria; phylum Bacillota; class Clostridia; order UMGS1883; family UMGS1883; genus RGIG1927. Next base: position 2,613 of record JAFUJG010000312.1, read on the forward strand.
TTTGGCTTTAAGCTGTCAAGCCCCGCCTTTTTTTCGATTATCCGTATTGCGTCAAGCTCTCTTGCCGCATTGGTACTTGCACGCTCAATATTTGCCATGTCGCAGTTAAACTGTCTGTTGGTATCATTGCGACGCTCCTTGTTAATCTTAGCTTCGAGCATTTTAAAAACTGCACCGCTTGCCTCGGTTACCTTAAGCATATCCGATGCACTTTCGCTGTTGTTGGCATATACAACATAAAGCTTTTTCCGCTTAACCGTTTTTACGTTAAGTGACATTTTTTCAA
>JAFUJG010000313.1 GCA_017468215.1 Clostridia bacterium
ACTCTATATCCGTCCCTTTATTTTTGCAACTGATGTATTTTTGGGCGTTCACCCCTCTCATACATACAAATTCATGGTTATCCTTTCTCCCGTAGGTCCTTACTACGCAGAAGGCTTGAACCCTGTTAAAATTTATGTTGAAGACGAATACGTTCGTGCAGTACGTGGCGGTATGGGCTTTGCAAAGGCTGCAGGTAACTATGCAGTTTCCCTTAAGGGTCAGGTAGTAGCAGGCGAAAAGGGTTATTCCCAGGTGCTTTGGCTTGACGGTGTTGAAAGAAAGTACATCGAAGAAGTTGGCGCAATGAACATCTTCTTCAAGATTAACGGCGAGGTTGTAACACCTGCGTTAAACGGCTCAATCCTCCCCGGTATCACACGTGACAGCGTTATCAATGTTTTAAAGAGCAAGAACATCCCTGTTTCCGAAAAGAGAATTTCTATCGATGAAATTTTGTCTGCTTACGATAACGGCACTCTTGAAGAAGTATTCGGCACAGGTACAGCTGCGGTTATCTCCCCTGTTGGTGAGCTTTGACACAAGGGCAAGAAAATGATTATTAACAACGGTGAAATCGGCGCTGTTTCCCAGATGCTTTACGATACAATCACAGGTATTCAGTCCGGCGTTGTTGAAGACACCTTCAACTGGACACGTATTGTTGAATAAAATATTCCGCATACAAGCAAGCCTCCTTTGTGAGGCTTGCTTTTTTGTTTAAAATCACAAAAAATTAACACAATTCTGCCCTCATTTTTATAGACATTTCATTAAAACAATGTTATAATTATTATGTATGACTTTGGCATACATAATATCCTGTAATAAAACTTTAGGACGATTTATTATGACAACAAAACCATTACGTTTTACATCTTTGATTATTCTTATAATATACTTAATATCCCTTGTTCCCACGGTTGCACTTGCGGAAAATTCGCTTGTCAGCGGCGGTGATTTTGAAACAGATGCTTACGAGGATTTATGGGTGGGGGCAATCCGTGATAATGCTGCAGCATACGAAGGTGAATGGGGCAGTGTTGTGTCAAATCCCTATGGTGACCCTGCCTTGGGCGATTCGGGGCACATTTTGGAATATACCGACCACATACACCTTGTGGAAGGCAGGTTCTACACCTTTTCGGCTTTCGTTATGGACCCTTTATCTGACAGCGAGGATACCCCTAAGGCACAGGCCTATATCGGCAGAAACGGCTCTGAGCTTTTCATTGACATTTCCTCAATCGGATATGAGTGGGGCAATGTTACCGCAAGCTTTATGGCAACGGAAACAGGTACCGTTCCCCTTGTTATAACCCTCTCGGGCGGCGATGAGGATATAGGCATTTTTATCGACAGCATATCAATCCGTCCCGAAACACGCACACCCGAATACACAGTGCTGGAAGGTCCCGACAGCGTGTTTATTCCCGAGGATGGCTATGCGTATTACCGTTACAGTCTTGTTACGTATGACTCGGACGATATGCCCATCAACATCCTTATCACTAATCCCGATATTACAATAGACCCACCCTGTGATGGGGTCGAGTTTTTCTCAGACGAAGGTATACTGCGTATATCCTCCGAGTGTGAAAACGCACAGAGCTTTACTCTGACATACGCTTCATCCTTCATTGACGAAAAAACCGTCTCCAAGGAGATTACCACCACAAGAAACATGCTTGTTAATACCGATGACGAAATCATGTGGGACTGCAACAGCGATATGTCTGTATCTGACGGCAGGCTTTCGCTTTTTGCAGATGAACGTGGCGATTTTGGCTATTACACCTCGGTCACATATACAAAGCAGCTTCTTCTTATCGAAGGCAATATGTATGTGTTCCGTGCCGATGTAGGAAGCGACGAGGACTTTAAAGCCTCCACGGTTTATATTTCAAATCTATCCTTTGCTGACTCGGGTTATGCCGAAATTAACATCACAGGCATCGGCGGTGAAATGAATCACGTTACAAGTGCATTTTTAATCGAGCATACAGGTCTTTACGACCTTACACTTAATTTTCATGCAAACACTCCCAGACCTATTTATATTGAAAACATTTATCTGGGTGCAGAGCAGGAGGCTCCAACCTCAATTTCAATCCATGCTCCGGGCCATATACAGACCCCTTCTGAGCTGACTGTTCTCCCCTGCTATGCATTGGTGCGTAATCAGCTGGGCGATGTTATGAACGAATACGAATGTGAAATATCGGTTACTCCCGACGACGAGGGCGTAATCCTTGAGGACGGCAACATAATTGTCTCCGGCAATGCACGGCAGACTGATTATGTTATAACTGCAACCTTTGAAGATATTACCGCAACACATACAATAACCGTAAGCGACAATGCCATTGGCGACGGTGGCTTCGAGGAAAAGGAACCCAACGAATGGTGGACTGCCTCCGATGGCTCGTTCTTCACTATTATTGACTACAATGCCGGCAAGGCAGGCTATGTTTACTCTCCGGATTCTTCCTGTATTCTTATAAACAACTCCTATATGGAAATTATCGAAGGTGAGTATTACGTTTACTCGGCTGCAGCGAGCTTCGGCAGTGCAACGGTTACTGCATTTATTGCAGATGCCGAAAGTGGGGAATATATTCCCTTTGCACGCTATGATTCGCAAAACGAGGCGAAAGTTCCATTCTGCTTTGACCGTACGGTTCTGGGCAGGCTGGTGCTTCATATCGAATCCGACAGCTCGGTAGGACTTGTCGTTGATGATATAGCTATAGAACCGGCTGAACTGTCAGCCTCCGAGGTTGTGGCAACAGGCGGCGAAAACGGCGACTTTATCCGTGGCAGCTACATTTATATCAACAATATGACCGACTCACCCGATGCCGACATCAGTACAACCCGCTGGTATATATCCTCCACATATGACGGTCACTACGACCCTATTGGTATTCCCAACCAGGACTATCTTGAGTTTACTCCCGACATGGTAGGTCAGTTTATCATATATGAGGTAACACCTGTCTGTGCTTATTCGGGTCTTGTAGGTGAAAGCGTGCGTTCGCTCCCGCTGGAGATTTCTTCTCCGTCACCGGATGAGCTTACGCCTCCCACCCCCACACAGATGCATCCTGTTGAGCTTGAGAGCATTAAGGAGCATCCATTTACCGACATAACCTCACATTGGGCAGAAGGGGTTATAGCATCCCTTGCCAATGCAGGTATTGTATCGGGCAGAAGTGCAACAAAATTTGTTCCCGATTTTTACGTGACACGTGCCGAATTTACCGCAATGGTGGCAAGAGCCTTTTCCCTTGTTCCCATAGCTTACTCGGGCACCTTTACCGATGTATCTGCATCTGACTGGTATGCA
>JAFUJG010000031.1 GCA_017468215.1 Clostridia bacterium
AGAGAAATGTATACTGCTGTATGCGCATCCTGCGGCGGCGAAGCTAAGGTTCCCTTCGTTCCCAAGAACGACAGACCTATTTACTGCAGCGAATGCTTTGCAAAAAACAAGTAATCTCCTTTTCTTAGAGGTCAGGTTATGTAAACAACAAAAACGAGGGTTTTACTCTCGTTTTTTTGTTTTGCAAAAAATATTAATCCTAAACCAAACACATGACGCATATAATATCTACACCAAAAGTATAAGGATGTGTATTACTATGTGCGGTATCGCCGGAATTATTGATTATAAAAGCAAGTTAAACCCACAAAATGACATTTACAAGTCAATGCTCAACACCATGACAAACCGTGGTCCCGATGATGAGGGGATGTTTTTCACCTCACATGCGGGCCTTTTCCACAAAAGGCTTGCTGTTGTGGACCCTGCCTCCTCCCGACAGCCTATGATATACCAAAAGGACGGCAACACCTACACAATTGTTTACAACGGTGAGCTTTACAATACCGAGGATATCAGAAAAGACCTCATAAGGCAGGGGTTCAGCTTTACAACAAAGGGCGATACCGAGGTTGTACTTGCAGCCTATATTGCCTATAGGGAAAAATGTCTTGATATTTTTAACGGCATTTTTGCCTTTGCCATATGGGACGAAAATGCTGAGAGCTTGTTTTTTGCCAGGGACATGATGGGTGTTAAGCCCTTTTTTTATCACGTCGAAGACGGCTCTTTTATTTTTGCAAGTACGGTGCCCACACTTTTAAAGCATCCCTCTATCTCACACAAATTAGATGCCACCTCTATATCTGAGATTATTCTCTTAGGACCGGGGCGAACTCCGGGCAATGCAATCTTTCCGTCAATTAAAGAGCTAAAGCCCGGCTTTTACGGAATTTTCAACCGCAATTCACTTACATTAAAGCAATATTTTACCCTTACCGACAAACCGCATACCGAAAACTTTTCCGAAACTGTCAGCCATGTTAAAAGTCTTGTTTGCGATGCAATAATCCGCCAGACTATATCGGATGTGCCGTTAGGCTGCTTTTTATCGGGCGGGCTTGATTCGTCCCTTATATCTGCAGTTGTTGCCGACAGTTACCAATCCTGCGGGAAAACTCTTGACACTTTTTCCGTAACCTACAAGGACCAGAGCCGCTATTTCCAATCGTCGCATTTTCAGCCCGACAGCGACGAAAAATATATCGAAATTATGTCAGAGCACATCAAAAGCAATCACCATGAGGTTGTGCTTGATACAAACGATATTATTGCTGCACTTTATCCTGTTATTGACGAAAAAGGGGTACCTTCAATGGCAGATGTGGATTCGTCACTTCTTGCTTTTTGCAAAAAAATCCGCAGCAAAGTCACTGTTGCTTTATCAGGCGAATGTGCTGATGAAATTTTCGGTGGTTACCCATGGTACCGTGATAAAAATATCCGTGAAGCAGCAGGCTTTCCCTGGGCGCAGAATACCGCCTACCGCATGCAGTTTATCTCACAAGGCATAAAAGAGAAAATCAATCCTGGCTATGTATCTGAAAAATATGCACTTGCCATATCGGAGGTATCCTTGCTCGAGGGTTTATCTCCCACAGAAAAGCGTATGCGTGAGATGTTTGTACTTAACACGGACCACTTTATGCAAACACTCCTTTTCCGAAAGGATGCCTGCAGTATGCATGCTTCCTTAGAGGTGCGTGTTCCTTTCTGCGACAGACGTATCACAGAATACATGTATTCTGTCCCATGGGAGTTCAAAAATTATCTCGACCGTGAAAAGGGTCTTTTACGTCATGCCGCCGAGGGCATACTGCCTCATGATGTGCTTTGGCGTAAAAAGAGCCCTTATCCCAAAACACATAACCCGGGATACCTTTCGGCATTGCGTGAAATTTTTTCTTCTATCCTTGCCGACAAGGATAATCCCCTTTGGGATATTGTCAGCATTACTGCCGCACAATCGCTTATGGAAAGTGAAAGCTCTGTTCCCTGGTACGGTCAGCTTATGACCACTCCGCAGACTATTGCATATTTTATTCAGCTGGAATACTGGATTAGAAAATTTTCTGTCACAATGTAGGTGGAGATATGAGAAAGATTGCATTAATACTTGCTATAATTCTGCTGATTTTTTCTGTTGTTGCACTTGCTTCTACAGAAGGCGAAAAAACAATTTACCTTACCTTTGACGATGGTCCTACCCACAACACACCGCAAATTCTTTCAATTTTAAAAAAATATAACGCAAAAGCTACATTTTTTGTTCTCGAAGAAAGGATAACACAATATCCCGAATACATGAAAATGATAATTGCCGAAGGACATTCCATAGGTCTGCATGGGGTAAGTCACAATGTAAATACAATTTACTCCACTCCCTCAACTCCGCTTAATGAAATGAACAGTGCAAACGAAACGCTTTATAAGTGCTTAGGCTTTAAAACAAAGCTAATCCGCACACCCTACGGAAGCTATCCTTATATGAGCCTTGAGCAATACAAAATTTTAAAAGCCGCAAACTACAATTTGTGGGATTGGACCGTTGACCCACGTGACGGAGTAGGTACGCCCGATATTTCCGCAATCCTTTCACGAATAAAAACCGATTTAAAAGGCAACGAGCGCCCGGTTCTCCTGCTGCATGACAGAAAAACCACCGCTAACAACCTCGATGCCGTTCTTTCGTTTTTGGCTTCACGCAATTATACCTTCGATACAATAACCGAGACAATGGACCCCATTAATTTCATGGAGCTTTACGGTCCTGCAAAAAATAAAAGCAGTTGAAAATTCAACTGCTTTTATTTTTTATTCCAGCTCTTTTACTTTTTCTTGGGTGTATGTGTATTCTTCAATGCGTTTGTTTCCTTCGGGGTCTGTCTGCTCCTCTTTAATAAGGTTATTGTTTTTGTCGTAGGTATATACCTTCACAGTCTCTTTTTCAGAAAGCCCGTTCAAATGAGACGAAATCTTCTTTTCGGTTATTATATTACCCTTTTCGTCATAGGTCATTTCAATTATACTGCTGTAACCTGTCAAAT
>JAFUJG010000314.1 GCA_017468215.1 Clostridia bacterium
AAGGCACTTTTACAGGCAATAAGAGTGGCACTTTTAACCCAGAGATATAAGTATGCACTGTTTTCTCACTCTTACGGAACAGATTACGCATACGTCTTTGAGGACGGATATTCCAAAGCAATTGCAAGGCTGAAAAACGCCATCTGCGACAGCCTTATACACGACGACAGAATAGAAGCCATTGACAGCTTTGTTTTTGAAAAGCGTGGAACAAAGATAATTGTGCAGTTCAGAGTTTTGTCTGTTTACGGACAGCTTGATTTTAAAACAGAGGTGGAAAATTGAAAAATTTTTATACATACGACCAGATTATGAGATTTATGTCAAACATACTGCCCGAGGATATAGACACCCGGGAGGGTACGGTTGCCAATATGGTTATGAGCGTTACGGCTATGGCGGCTGCACAGCTGTATGAGGATATGAAGGCTATGAGTGAGGATTGCTATGCCGCTACAGCCACAGGAGAATGCCTTGACATGGTGGTGGCGCTTATGTGCATGGAGCGACACCAAAAAACAAACGCCATTGTAAAAATTGAAAGCGACGAGGGCCTTACGGTGGGCACCCGACTTTTAGGCGGCGAGGCAGAATACGAAATAACAAGCGTAGAGAACGGATACTATATTGCCCAATGCACTACCGAAGGTGAGGAGGGTAACGCATACCTTGGTGATGTGGTAACAGTCTCCGACAGCTCAGTTGTTTCGGCACGCATTACTGCAATTATTGCCCGAGGACAGGATACAGAGAGCGACGAGGCGCTCAGAGAAAGGTATCTTGAAAGGTTAAAATCACCCTTGTGTACAGGAAATGTGAGCTACTACAGAAGCATGATACATTCTATCCCCGATACAGGCGGTGTGAAGGTTTATCCTGCCGAGGAGGGCGGCGGAAAGGTACGTGTGGTTATTACAAACGCCGACTGCGAGCCGGCGAGTGAGGAGCTTATAGCCTATGTGAAGGAGTACCTTGACCCGGCTGAATACACAGGCATGGGCTACGGCGTGCTGCCTATCGGTCACAGCGTTGAGGTGGGAACTGTTGAAAGCGTTACTATTGACCTTGTGGTTGACGTAAACGGAGGGGTCAACCAGAACGGATATATGCGTATTGCTCGTAGCGACCTTAAAAGAAAGCTTCTTGAAATGAACAAGGAGTGGCATAAGAAGGACCGCCTTGTAATATGGAACAAGGATATAGAGGAATACTTTTTTACCCTTGACGGAATAAACGATGTAAACGTTATTTCCATAAACGGCAGTGCAAACAGATTTATTTTAGGTGAAAACCAGATAATCGGAGGCTTGACGATAAATGGTGCATAGAATATTTCCCCAGTACCCCGACTATATGCAGGACTTTGAAGAACTGACAGCACTTTGTAATGCACAAAAATCAGTTTTTAAGCTGCTCTGGGCAAATTTTGACGAGCTGGTTACAGCAGCTTTGGCAAACTACAGCTCCACCGAATGGAGGGCAATGATTACCGCACCTAAAGACGGCACCTTAAATGACAGGCTCAAAAAAACCTTTTGCGGCGAGCATTTAGCCACAATTGACACCTTGCGGAAATATGTATCCTGCCTTGTGGAAGAAGACTATTTCACCTTGGATTACGACAAGGATACCATGAAGTTTTTTATGAAAATTTCAAAAAACTGTGTAGGATGGGAAAAAATAAAAAAAGATATAAGAGAAATTCTGCCCTGCAATACTCTGCTTGAAATAGAAGAAGTAGATTCAGTGGCTTGACAAATAAATCCCGCAATTATAAAATATAAGTAATATATGGAAAGGTTGTGGGATTATGAAAAAAATTTCGGCTCTTATTATGAGCGTTGTTATGCTGCTTTCAATATGCTGCATAATGCCTGCTATGGCAGAGGAAAGTGTGGATTTAACAAACAAAATCTGCACTATTGAAAACGAAAACGGACTGTTCCTTACACCATCTGCTCCCGAAAGAGGCAAGGCACTTACCTTGGGCGAGGCAGAAACACAGTGGAGGTTTAAGGGCTTTTTAGGCGGAAAATATTCATTCATAAACGACGAAGGCTTTGCCGCTGACGTAAACGGTGCTTCGGTAAACGAAGGCGTTACCATTATCCAGTGGACAGCCACAGGTGCAAATAACCAGAGATGGTCTTTGGAAGAAGCCGAGGATGGATACTACTACATCGTATCTGCTTTTTCGTCACTTTATTTAACAAATACAGATGGCGTTATCACACAGGAAGCAAAGAGCGAGGACAGTAGCCAGCTGTGGAAGATAAACGTTGTGGGCGAGTATGAGCCCATGGTTGAAAAGATGCTTGCAAGCGATGCGGCAAAGAGCCTTTCGGCATACCGCTACGAACGTCTTTATGACTTTATTATGTCCGGCGGCGAGTTTAATATGCTCACCTACGACAAGATTGAGAAAATGATTGTTGAGAGAGATTATTTCAATCTTACCTTGGACGAGCAGGTGGCATTTGTTGAGGAATGCTTTACAGTAGTACCTACAGATTTAATGTACGGCTCAATGGCTACAAAGCTGGAGCGAGACATTAAGGTTGAATATGTGGGTATCGAGGAGGGGGCTTGGCAGTCCTGGCATGGTATTCCCGAGGAAGCACCCAGGCTTTATAACGTTACCATTACAGACAAGGAAACAGGCGACTACCATGTTATGCAGTATATTTCGCCCTACGATAACGACGAGGAATACGCAGCTGTTGTAGGACAGGCTGTAGGCTGCTTTGAAATGCCCATTGTAAAGGTTTTGTGGAGATTTGTGTACACAAGCATGAACACCTCAAGCTGGAACGGCGGTGACGGTACTATCTGGAACAACACTGCCTACCGTGGCGACGTTAACAACATGGTGCAGATGTTTGCTCACGAGCTTGGTCACGTTATGGACAACGGCAGACAGGACAACAACGTATGGTACAGAGCAATTGCTCAGGATATGGTGCCTGTAACAGGCTACGGCAACACCAACCGTTGGGAAGATTTGGCAGAGTTCTCACGTCTTTATCTTCTTGCACGAGGCGACAAGGACCGCATAGCTGCAATTGAAAAAACATATCCCGAAAGAACAAAGGCATACAAGGGTCTTTTGTATGCTGTTGACAATGATTTTTACTCTGACTATAAGGACGAATACGAAGAAACATTGTATGCAGTGGGCGACTATGACAAGAGCGAATATGTTACAATTTCAATGGGTGGCAAGGTCTTGACAGATTCTAACGGCACTCTTACACTTGAAGAAAAGAGAGATGCTATCGCTCCGTGGCAGACCTGGGAGGTTTACACACTTAACAAGGGTGCAAGTCGTGTGAAAAACAAGGTAACAGGCAGATACCTTACCTTTGAAGGCGGTAAGCTCACCTTGGGAAATGTTACAGACATTGGCTTTAAAACAGTTGACGGCGGCTACTACATGGTGCAGGCATCCACAGGCTTTGTGATTGATGACACCTTCAACGTAAGCGTTGATAAGGGTGCTGTATGGAAAATTGAAACTGCAGGTGCAATTCCCTATGCAGGTGACTATAAGATAAAGCTTTCTCTCACAGGTGAATACCTCACATTTGAAGAAGGCACAGGTCT
>JAFUJG010000315.1 GCA_017468215.1 Clostridia bacterium
AAAACGACGAAATGAAAACTTACAAGGCATGGATTATAAGAGAAATAAAGGCTTTACAATAATAACAAAAACCCTCTTAGTGTACGCTAAAGAGGGTTTTGTTAATAATGTGAAAATACAGTTGATTTTAAGGTGAAAAAAAGTTAAAATATTATATAACTACTCATAAGGAGGCAAAATAATGAAAAGAGTTTTAGCAATGCTTCTGTCCCTTGCATTAATTGTTGGCATTATGCCCTCAATTGTGTTTGCGGCAGAGGACAGCAATGTGGCAAAGTATTTCCCGCTTTATGGTGAATACGGCTTTAAAGACGTTCTGCACGAGGGAGAAGAATTAAATCCTCCCGGTGACGGTAACGCAATAGTTGGCGAGGAATATCTCACGTTGCATCGTAACAGTGGTGCAGGCAACCCCGACAACACAGGTCACCTGGTAAGTAATATGCCCGGTGAAAAAATTACAGGCGAAAAGATTTCCTTTGCATTCAATGCAAAGGTTGACCTTAATCAGTCTCGTGAAGTTGGCACAGATGAAGAAAAAAAGAGAACTATCTTCCTTTACGGTAGCAGTGATTACGGCAAAAACTGCATTACACTCCGTTACTACTATGCTGATAACACATCAGCTGTAGTATTGGTACAGAACGGACAGGATGCAGTTGTTGCAACTTTCCCCAGACCTTTGGCTGATATGTGGCATAACTATGCAATCGCACTCGACGGATCTTCAGGCGGTAAGCTTACTGTTTACGTTGACGGCGAGGAAGTTGCAAAGGTTGACAGTAAGGGTATAACAGCTGACAAGATAGGCTCCGATGTTCTCCGTCTTAACCGTGCAACAAGCTCCAACACAATCAACGTTGACTCTTACTACCGTGACCTTCGTTTCATCAAGGGCGTTATCACAACAAAGCAGGTTAGTAAGTACTATAACGACATCAAGCCCCTTGTATGGAAAGAGCTTGTTAACCAGACCTATGTTACTGATGGTATGAAAACACGTACAGATATCACACTTCCTATTGGCAACGGTGTTAAGTGGGAATCCGGCGACAATACGGCTATTAACCCCTCCACAGGTAAAGTAACAAGACCCGAATACGGCGAAGGCGAAAAGAGAGTTACTCTTACTATGGTTTATGACGGCAAAAAGCATAGCTATAATGTTACACTTCTTCCCATTGATGCAGGCGACCTTATTCTTACAAGCTTTGACTTTGACTCTGTAGAAGCTGGCAGCAAGCTTACCAACTTCGGTAAGGCTACATACACAGGCAGCATGGCAGGCTATGGTCAGGCAGCTAACATTACAGGCGACTTCAGAATAGAAGTTAATGCTGTAAACGGCGGCAGCTTGCTCTCAGGCCTTGATTCCTTCACACTTTCCTACGACAGTAAAACAAACGGTGCAAATGTAAAGCCCTTTATTACAGTAGGCGATAAGATTAAAATTGTTGATGCAGGTATGTTAATTGCTGCAGGTGTTGACAACACAGCAATTTCCGGTGTCGGCAGTGTTGACTGGAAAAAGGTAACAGTTTCCGTATCAGCAACAGATGTTAAGATTTACGTAAACGGTGAGTTGGTTGCATCCCAGAGTGGTAATTTTGACACAGAGGCTATGCTTGCAAATTCCACTCTTACAATCGGTGCAGGGGGTGAAGGTCTTATCGATAACGTAAAGGTGTACTCCCATGCACTCACAGTTGACGAAATTAACGAATACATGGCAGCAAACGTTGCTCCTGTTATGAATGCTAACGGCGGCAGCGAAGATTATCTTATCGATTTGTACGAGCCCATTACAATCACACATCCTGCGGGCGATGCATTTATTTACTATACTCTTGACGGTACAGACCCCACAAAGGATTCCAACAAGTATCAGGGTGCGTTCCATGCAGGCGGTGTTGCTCATGTTAAGGCAAGAGCAATTGCCTCCAATGGCATCAAGAGCGAAATGGTAGAGGCATG
>JAFUJG010000316.1 GCA_017468215.1 Clostridia bacterium
GGGCGACAGTGTCACACGTGGCGAAAAGATTTCGGGCGTGGGGCAGTCAAGTGTTGCAGAGCGTGGGGAGGCACATCTTCATTTTGAGCTTACTCACTACTCCGAGTACATCGACCCTATGGAGCTTTTTGGTTGACAACCAATTTCGCCGATATTATAATAGTAATATGAAACTATTTTTACTGCATTTACGCAGTAAAGCGGGATTATCAATCCCGTACATAAAGGAAGGTTATATATGACAGATGTTGCAATTATAGGCGGCGGTCCTGCGGCGCTCGGTGCAGCTTTATATGTGGCACGAAGCGGCAAAAGCTGTATTGTATTTGAAAAAAAATTTATCGGCGGACAAGCCTCCACCACATACGAAATCGACAATTACTTAGGCTTTGCCGACGCTCCCTCGGGAAGCTCCCTTGTAGAAAAAATGCAGGAGCATGTCTCTAAGTTTGATGTAAAATTCCGCTATAACGAGGTAAAAGAGCTTGTGCTGGATGGCGATATAAAAAAAATCATAACAGCCAAGAAGGAATTTGAGGCCAAAAGTATTATTTTAGCAATGGGAGCCGCTCCCGCTCTTTTGAACATCCCCGGCGAGACTGAATTTTCCGGCAGAGGCGTTAGCTACTGTGCAACCTGTGACGGAATGTTTTTTAAGGATAAAACTGTCTGTGTGGCAGGCGGCGGCAACACTGCAGTAGAGGATGCAATATATCTTGCACCCATTGCAAAAAAGGTATACATTATTCATCGCCGTGACACTTTCCGTGCATCTCCCCTTTTGGTTGAAAAGCTCAAAAAATTTGATAATGTTGAATTTGTTATGGAAAGTAATGTTATAAACGTGCTGGGCAACGATAATGTAGAAAAAATAACGGTGAAAAATCTTTTAGGCAAAGAAAGAGCAATTGCAACCGATGCACTTTTTGTTGCAGTTGGCGTAAGTGCATCAAGCGAGCTTGTGAAAGACAAGGTGGAGTGCGATGCAAACGGCTTTATCCTCACGGATGAAAATATGACAACCTCACAAAAGGGTGTTTTTGCCGCAGGCGATATCCGACACAAAACACTCCGCCAGGTTATTACAGCAGTGTCAGACGGTGCAATAGCAGGCGAAGAAGCCTCAAAATATGTAAACACTTTATAATTTAAAGAGGGCACTTTGCCCTCTTTTTGTTTTCTTTGTTAAAGTTATTGCAAAGAAATCTTATATATGTTAAAATTTATGTATACATAAATTAAAAGGAGTTGGCAAAATGAAAAAGCTTTTAAGTCTGTTCATTGCGGTAATTCTGGTTGTATCTGTAATACCTGCAATGGCACAGGAAGAAGTTAAGGTAACAGTTAACGGCGAAAGCGCACAGTTTGACCTGGCTGTTATCAAAAAGGGCGACACACTTTATGTTCCCTTGAGAGAAATCAGCGAGGAATTGGACCTTGAAGCCTCCTGGGACAATAACAAAAGATGTGCTAACGCAAAGGGCAGCACACTTAACATTACAGTTCCCATCGGCGAGGAATATGTAAAGCAGGATAACATGAAAAAGAGCATCTCTGCAGAAAATGTTATCATTAACGACTATACATATATGCCCATTGACGCACTTGCTGCCTTTAACATTACATATAAGTATGACGAAGAAGATAGCACACTTGCTCTTTCTGTACCGCTTCTTCACGGTAAATATTTTGTTATCCGTCATAAGCAGACCGGCCTTGTTCTTATGCCCGAGGGTGCACTTACAACAGACGGCCCCCTTATCCGCCTTGTTGAGGCAGACGGCAGCGATGCACAGCTCTGGCAGTTTTTGACGCGTGGCGACAACCTCTATCGCCCGGTTAACCAGAAAAGCCTCCGCAGTATGGATATGCCCAACTGGAGAAGCGACGAAGGTCTGGAATTAATCCAGTACGGTAACACAGAGGGCACAAACCAGTGGATTCATCCCATTGACCAGGGTGACGGTACATATCATCTCATTATGCACCACTCCCAGATGTACCTTGGTGCAACAGAAAATAACACTATTGCTCAGTATAATGAATATGATGCCGAAAGAGATACCTTTGAGCTTGTTGAAGTTGTAAAGAATTCTGATTCAGAAGACGGCGTAAAAGTTGAGATTGAATCTGCAGACCCCTTGAACGGCAGATATGTAACAGTTACAAATTCCGGCAAGGCATGGACCACTCTTTCCAAAGACGCAGATGCAAAGGTTTTTGTAGAAGATAAGAAGGATACAGATGCCGAAGTATGGATGGTAACAAAGGTTGAAGACGGTTATACATTCATAAACAAGGATTCTTACCTTGCTCTTACAGGCATGGGTGCAGGTGGTAATGCAAGGCAGACAGCCTCCACAGGTGATGCATCACAGATTTATATTGCTGAGGACGCAGGCGACGGCAAGTATTTCTTAAAGAGCAAGGATTCGGGCTATTATCTTACAGAATCCTTTGGTACACTTATCGAAACTGTTTTCCGTGGCGATGCTACACAGGCGTTCTCATTTGATGTTCCCTTCTGCAACACAGATGCATACGCAAAGGACACCTTTGGAGGAAAGTTCTACGAAATCAAGCACAAAGACTCCGGTAAGGTTATGGGCGTTCCCGAGGATGTTATAAAGACAAACGCACTTATCAAAGCACTTCCCGATACAGATGTTGATACAAACGTATGGGCACTTGTATCCATGGGCGGCGGTAAATATGTAATCAGTAACAAGGTTTCCATCCAGTCCTTTGACGTACCCAACGGCAGAAAGGACGAAGGTCTGGAAATTATCCAGTACGAATCCAACTACGGTGCAAACCAGATTTATATCCTTGAGGATGCAGGCGACGGTGCTTACAGAATTAAGTGCCAGGTTTCCGATTTGTACCTTACTCTTACAGAAAACGACACATTTGCACAGTATGCAAAGCGTGATGACTCGAGCCAGATTTTCACACTTGAAGAAAAGGGTATCAGCACTAAGAAGATGGTGGGTGCGGTAGCACAGATGTTCCTTATCCGTGGTGAGGATGATGTTACAAGTGCAAAGGTGCAGTGGAACGTTGTTTACGGTGCAACACACTACGATATCTACCGCAGCGTTGATAACGGCGAATTTGAATTTTTAACCTCCAGCAAGGGTCAGATGGTTGATGACTATGACCTGGAAATCGGCAAAGAATACAAATATGCTGTTTATGCAATCGAAAACGACACAATGATTGACTACACAATCACAGATGCAGTTGTTCCCTACACACTTCCTGCAGACCTTTCTTCCAGCACAAACCTTGACGTTTCCGACGTTAAGAGACCTAACACAATGATTGCCAACGACGGCACCTACTACCACTTCCAGCAGTGGGGTATTGATGGTGTACCCGGCTTTGGCAGAGTTATGATGCAGACAAGTAAGGATGACGTTACATATACAGAATGGAAAGAAGTATTAAACTACAAGGAAATCCTTGCTCACGAAACCTGTGCAAACTTCACACAGTGCAGATTTGAAAGTGTAAACTTTGTATATAACAAGAAGGCTGACACCTTCGCATTTATTGCACACTTCGAAGCAGACGGTGGCTACGGCACAGCGATGATTTCTATCGCAAGCATGAAGTCCACCGACGAAAGAATGACCTTCCACGGTGCATACCGTCCCGAAGGCGATGACTGCCGTGATCTTAACGTATTTGTTGACGAAGATTCCTCCGGTTACATTATTGCGGCAGCTAACAACAACGCAAACCTTGGTATTTACAAACTTAACGACGATTGGTCAGCTATCGAAGGCAGACTGTGCTTTGTAAGCATGTATAAATGGCGTGAGCTTCCGTCTGTTCTTAAGAAGGACGGCGTTTACTATCTGTTCTCCTCCGGTACAGCAGGCTGGTATCCCACACAGGGCATGGTAGCTACAGCAACAAACATGGCAGGTCCCTGGAGCGAATTGAAGCACGTTGGTAACACAACTACCTTCTCTGCTCAGTCAGGTACTATGTTTACACTCCACGAAGGCGGCAACAACCACATAATGGCAACATACCGCTGGATGTTCGGTTGGCAGGATGCAACAACAAAGCAGACAACTAACCGCCGTTACCCTGTAAGCGTGTCCAACGGCTATGCATTCTACGATTTCTTCGATGAACTTCTTTACAACTGGGCAAATGATGTTCTTATCCCTGTTCAGACAGGCAGAATTCTTTCTCAGGATAAGCCTGTTAAGACAGCCGATACACAAGGCTATGCAACAGGCAACAGTGCTAACGATGGTCACTATCGTACAAGCTGGTATCAGGCAGAAAACACATGGCCCTTTGTTTGGGAAACAGATTTGGGTAAGGTAAGCCATCTTACACAGCTGCAGGTTTCCTGGCTTATCTGGAACGGCAGCGAAGCATATTACAACTACATTTTAGAGGCAAGTGTTGACGGCGAAAACTGGACAACAATTCTTGACAAGTCCGAAGGCTATACAGACTACGGCTTCACATGCGACAATATCAACGGCTACGGCAGATACGTAAGGCTGACAGTTGTAAACGCAAAGCCCAGAAACAGCGAAACAAACACATATCCTGCACAGTTACAGGAAGTAAAGATTTTAGGTAAATAAAGCAACAAAAAGCCTCCGCTTTTGCGGGTTGGCCATAGGGATACATTAAAAATCATTTATGTTCGACGTCTTCAAATGGGGGGTAAAAATTAACGACCATACAGAGTTTGCTGCTCTTGTATGGTCGTTTTCTTTATGTCTTTTACATCTCGAAGCCTACGCACCTTATGATTTTGCGTATTGCATTGAATGCTCTTTTCGTGCTCTGGTAGTCTCTTATAAAGTTCTAGTTCTTTCCAGTTCTTATTACACTTATCAGCGGTATGCCGCAACTTAGAAGGATTCTCACTTCCAGTGTATCGTCCATCTCGCCATGCTACCTGCACTTTTTTAGGCTATACCCCTGTGGTATATCGCTCTTTGTCTGTCAGTTGTTACGCCTGCGAGTGCGAAGTTGTTGTCCTTGATGAGCTTTGTAAATTCTATAGAAAAGGTAAAGAATTAGCAAAATAAAAACCATCAGATTTATTCGTCATTTTGGTGATGTCTAAGCTCTGGGCGATTTATGTAAATTCTTTTTAGCAGTTCATTAACTTCATCCATCGATAA
>JAFUJG010000317.1 GCA_017468215.1 Clostridia bacterium
GAGGCTCTGTAAACCCCACTCGGTGCAACATCGAAAGGATGCCTTTTGGCGGGTTGGTCCGACCTATATCCGAAAGATGGCTGGAGCCGTGCAGAAATGCAAGGCGTAGATAGATGACCGTTTTAAACGACAGAACTCGGCTTACAGGCTTGCTCACAAACAAGAAATTAAGACGCCATACGGCGTCTTTTTCTTTTTTGTGTGAAGGCAGCATGTTTTTTGTAGGGGAGGGCGCCTTCGACCTCCCGATGTTCTTGACAGCTCAAATCTGTTTTTGATATAATTTGTGTAATAGTTGATGGTATAATTTCAAGAGAATGTTTGGTGGAGGCTAATGGAATATCCCAAAAGAAAACGAACCCGATTAAAGGATTTTGATTACAGCAAAGACGGTTATTATTTTGTGACCGTTTGCACAAAGGAAAGAAAAGAAATATTAGGTGAAATTATTGTAGGGGAGGGTCTCTGTGCCCTCCCTAAAAACAAGCTGACACCTATAGGTGAATGTATTGAAGAAAGCATCAGATTTATTGACAAAAATTATAACGGTGTCAAAGTTGATAAATATGTAATTATGCCTAACCATATACATATGATTATTGCATTAACGGGCGGGCATGGAAACCCGCCCCTACAAAACATAGTCGGTCAGATGAAATCGTATGTCGGAAGTAAATTTAGCGGTGAAATCTTCCAACGCTCGTTTCATGACCACATAATAAGAAATGAACAGGATTATCAAAAAATATGGGAATATATTGATACTAATGTTGCAAAGTGGGAAGATGACTGTTTTCACAATGCAAATTAACACTAAAAAAGGCACACCATGGGGTGTGCCTTTTACAAATTTATTTTAGGATTATCTGTTCAGCAGAGAATATAGTCAATGCTTACTTTATAAAAGTCGGCCAAAAGAATAAGTTTTTCCCCACTAATGTCGGCTTTGCCCAATTCAATTTTGCTATATTGCTGCTGGGTAGTTTTTATGACTTTTGCAATTTCAGCCTGGCTTAAATCACGGTCTTCTCGGAGAGCCTTTATTCGATAGTTCATAATATCAAACTCCTTTGTTTAATAATACACTACATCTTAAAGGTGTATTGGTTTTTACACCTAACAGGTGTAAAATGAAGTTGCATTTAAAAAGGAGTTAATTATATGAGCGATAACGAAAGATTTTGCCAAAACATAAAAAAATTAAGGGAAAGGCATCATCTGACAAAAACAGATATGGTAAAGAAATTAAAAATAAGTATACCAACATTAAAAAAGATTGAAAGTGGGGAATTGCCCAAACGGTTAACGGTAAAAGTTATATACGCCATTGTAGACGAGTTTAATATAAGTGCAGACGATTTGTTTAAATGAAAAAAGGCACACCGTAAGGCGTGCCTTTTCACTATTATATAAGTTTTGAATTTTTTAAAAATTCTTTAAGCTTTGCAAAGGTTTGCTCGCTTAAATCGTGCTCAATTTTACAGCTGTCTTCCTTGGCAGTTTCCTCGTCAACGCCGATATGCATTAAAAGACGAGTGAGGATTTCGTGCCTTTCGTAGACGCTTTTTGCTATTGCTAATCCTGTGTCTGTAAGGCGGATATGGCCTAAATCGTCAACTGTGATATAGCCTTTTTCACGAAGGGATTTCATCGCAACGGAAACCGAGGGCTTTGAAAAGCCTAAGGTATGGGCAATATCAATGCTGCGGACAGAGCCGTTTTCGTTATTGAGCATAAGTATAGCTTCGAGATAATCTTCAGCGGATTGGTTTGTACGCAAAGGATGACCTCCCTTGTTTTTTATTCTAAGAAATCCTTAAGCTTTTTGCTTCTGGAGGGGTGGCGGAGCTTACGGAGAGCTTTTGCCTCAATCTGACGGATTCTTTCACGTGTAACGTTAAATTCCTGACCTACTTCTTCCAGTGTTCTCTGTCTGCCGTCAACTAAGCCAAAGCGGAGACGGAGCACCTTTTCTTCTCGGGGAGTAAGCTCACTGAGAACCTTCATAAGCTGTTCCTTAAGGAGCATGAAGGATGCTGCCTCAGAAGGTGCAGGAGCATCGTCATCGGGGATAAAGTCGCCAAGATGGCTGTCTTCTTCTTCGCCGATGGGAGTTTCAAGACTAACAGGCTCCTGTGCAATCTTCATTATTTCACGAACCTTTTCCAAGCTCATGTTCATTTCCTTTGCAATCTCCTCGGGAGTAGGTTCACGGCCTAACTCCTGCAAAAGCTGACGTGAAACACGGATGAGCTTGTTGATTGTTTCAACCATATGAACAGGGATACGGATTGTTCTTGCCTGGTCAGCAATAGCACGTGTGATAGCCTGACGAATCCACCATGTTGCATATGTTGAGAACTTGTAGCCCTTTGTGTAGTCGAACTTTTCAACTGCCTTTATAAGACCAAGGTTACCTTCCTGGATAAGGTCAAGGAAAAGCATGCCACGGCCAACATATCTTTTTGCAATACTTACAACCAGACGAAGGTTTGCCTTTGTAAGCTTCTGGCGGGCTTCTTCGTCGCCTTCTGCCATACGCTTTGCGTATTCAAATTCCTCCTGAGGGGAAAGAAGGGGAACCTGTCCGATTTCTTTAAGATACATTCTAACGTGGTCGTCTGTGGAAACGCCTTCGGGAACAGACAAATCCTCGGGGTTTTCGGCAGATTCAGACTCGTCAATCTTTGCAAGCTCAGAATCGATATCGCCTACAACTGTTATACCCTGTGCGTCAAGATGCTCGTGAATTTTTTCAATCTGTTCAGCATCAAGCTCAAACTCGGAAAGTGCATCTTCAATTTCCTTAAGGGTGAGGAGGCCCTTCTGCTTACCTGTTTCCAAAAGCTCCTTAATAGCAGCTTTTTTATTGCTTGTACCTGTAGTATTTTCGCTCATTGAGATCATCCTTTCAATGATTTTTGTTTTTTTAATAATTCGGAAAGAAGATTAACATCGCCCGAGCGGGTTGCCTCGGCTATGCGGAGGTTTAATGTTTCTTCTTCGATTACTTTTATATAATCAACTGCCGCCTGGATGGGGTCGGCAATTTCAGCCGTTTGTAAGAACACTGCCGAAAATTCGCCTTCTCTGCCGGGGAAATATGCCGCCAGCTCTGTTATGCCGAAGGCTGCTCCGCTGTTGTAAAGCTCCAGCGCCTTTTGGAAAACCTCACAGTGAAATTCGTTAGTAAAGGTTTCCTCTGTGATTTTATCCTTAAGCTTTTCAAAGCAAAGCCTTGACGAAAGCAGTGTTGATAAAAGCCCGCACTCGGCACGGTTTAACCGCCCTTGGCTCTTTTTCTGCACCGTTGGGGTGTTAACTGTTACGTTTTTCCGCATTTCTGTGCTGAGCTGCCTGTTGCGGTCGTTCCTGCGGAGCTTTTTGATTTCCGCATTCAACGCATCGGCGGAGATGTGTGCCTTGAGTGATATGTATTTTATGTATTCATCCTGCTCCACGGCACTTTTTAATTTTGAAAGAAAAACTGCTGCTTCACGTGAAAATTCAACCTTCTGGGCTATGTCGTCAAGGTCGTACTTGTCCATGATTGTATCGATGGAGTAGCGTGTGGTGGCTGAGGCTGAAGTGATAAGCTTTTCAAATGCCTCGGCACCTCGCTTGCGGATAAATTCATCCGGGTCCTTACCATCTGGAACTTTAAGAATTTTTACGCTGCATTCCATATTGGAAAAAAGCTCGATTGCTTTTTTCGCAGCCTTTTGCCCTGCCTCGTCCGAGTCGTAGCAAAGGTATATTTTTTTTGAATGCTTGACCGCCAGCCTTGCCTGTTCAAGGGTGAGGGCTGTTCCGCAGCCTGCAATTGCTCCTGTGAAGCCTGCCTGATGAAGGCTGATAACGTCCATGTAGCCTTCGGTTAATATAAGATAATCAGAGGTGCTCTTTTTTGCAAAATTCAACGCATAAAGCACCTTGCTTTTGTTATATACAATGCTTTCGGGTGAGTTGATGTATTTAGCGCCGTCACCCTCTAATTTTCTGCCGCCGAAGCCCACCACATTGCCACGCACATCGATAATGGGGAACATGACACGGTTACGGTAGCGGTCATAGATATGATTTTTTTCGTTACGGACACAAAGCCCTGCCTCGACCATTAAATCACGCTCATAGCCTAACGAGGTAAGCTTTTTTAAAAGAGCATCCCAGCTGTCGGCAGATGCACCCAAGCCAAAGGCGGTGATTGTTTTCATGGATAAGCCACGTTTTGTAAGATAATCAAGGCTTTTTTTGCCTGCGGGTGATAAAAGCACCTCACGAAAAAACTTTGCGGCATCACGGTTCATGTCATAAATGCGGCGTTTTCTTTTGTAGAACTCGTCCGCTTCGTCCTTGGACTGCCCCATTTCGGGAAGGCTGATGCCTGCTCTTTCTGCCAGAAACTTTACCGCATCGGGAAAATCAAGATTTTCTGCCGCCATGGCAAACTGGATAACACTTCCGCCTGCACCGCAGCCAAAGCAGTGGTAAAGCTGCTTGTCGCTGCTTACATGGAAGGAGGGGGTTTTTTCCCTGTGGAAGGGGCAACAGCCCATGTATCCGCTGCCGCTCTTTTTTAACTGAACATAAGACGACACAAGAGAGATAATATCGTTTGCGTTAACTACTTCCGAGATTAATTCGTCCGGATAAAAATTAGCCATGTACTCAACCTCCTTATACAAATAGTATAGCGGTGGATGTACGAAAAAACGCACATATCTCTCCTCGCCTTAAAAGTGTTCAATGTATTTATTCGACAATTGGTGAGAAAATCCTTTTTTAAATTTAAAAATAATTTGTGACACATAAGGCGAGATGCCGACTCCCCTCGCCTTATGTGAAAGTTATGCCCAAATATTGGGAATATATACTTTTTTCCCTTATTGACGCCCCCAGGAGGAGGGAACATAGAGCTTCTGATACATATAAACCGCATAGCGGTCGCTCATGCCTGCAATATAATCGCACACACTACGTTCGATATCGCTGGCAGGGTCAATGTCTGGTATGGCAAGGGGATTGTTGGTATAATATGTATAAAGTCCGTTCATAATGCTCTGGACCTTTGCTTCCTCAACCTTGGCATCGGAGCCAACATAAACACGGTCAAACATAAACTGCCTGAGGGCGTTCATGGCGTCTTCAACCTCGCCCGACATACGCACATCGGACGTGTCGAGGCTTGAATAAATACAGTTTTTAATCATGCAGTCAATACGGTCGGAGTGTGTTGCACCTAAGATAGAGGTTAGCTCCTTGGGAATATCCTCACCGGAGAGCACCCCTGCACGGATGGCATCGTCAATATCGTGGTTGATATAGGCAATGCGGTCGGCAATTTTGATAATTTTGCCCTCGGGGGTTTGGGCAACGCCTTCGCCTGTGTGGTTAAGTATGCCGTCACGCACCTCGTATGTGAGGTTTAATTTTTCGATAATATCCACAACACGCACACTTTGCTCGTTGTGCCTGAAGCCACCTTTTGCAAGTGAATTAAGTGCCGCCTCGCCTGCGTGGCCAAAGGGTGTGTGACCCAGGTCGTGACCAAGGCTTATGGCTTCAACCAAATCCTCGTTAAGGCGTAAAGAGCGTGCGATTGTTCTGCCTATTTGTGACACCTCCAGGGTGTGAGTTAACCTTGTGCGGTAGTGGTCACCCTCGGGAGATATGAAAACCTGTGTTTTATGCTTTAAGCGGCGGAATGCCTTTGAGTGAATAATCCTGTCACGGTCACGCTGGAATTCGGTACGGATGTCGCAGGGAGTGTGGGGGATTTCACGGCCTCGGGTCTGGCTTGATTTTGTGACATATTCCGATAAGGTTAAATTTTCGGATTCTTCAATACGTTCACGAATTGTCAACTTAATCATCCTTTCGGGTGCGGATGCAGAATTTAAGGGATTTTTGCAAGCAAAAATCTTATATTTACCTTATTCGATAAAATTTGGAAAAATCCTTTAATTAGCGGAAATAAAAACGGAGTGTCTTTTGACACTCCGTTGCCTTTGTTTTCTATTTGTGCATTCTGCGCAATTTAACTGTTTAATCAGTCGCCGAAGCATACGCCGATAGCCTTAGCCATCTGTACGAGCTCACCGTTGGGGTCAACGTTCTTTGTCTTCTGACCGATAACATCTTCAAGAGAAGCGTATGTCATCTTGTCGCCGTGGAGAGCAACGATGTTACCGAACTTGCCTTCCATAGCCAACTCAACAGCTGCATAGCCGTAACGAGAAGAAAGAACTCTGTCGTGACCGGATGTGTTACCACCACGCTGTGTGTGGCCAAGGATTGTGGAACGAGCTTCTGTGCCGCAAAGAGCTTCGAGCTGATCTGCAACAATTGCACTTACACCGCCAAGACGGATAGCATCGGGAGAATCTTCGCGAATCTTGGAAATAACAATGTCACCGCCAAGGGGCTTAGCACCTTCTGCAACTGCAACGATTGCAAAGTCTTTGCCCTGTGCCATATCAGCCTTAATCTTTTCAGCAACCTTGTTGATGTCATAGGGGATTTCGGGGATAAGGATAGCATCTGCTGCACCTGCGATACCGCCGTGAAGTGTGAGCCAACCGGCACCACGACCCATGATTTCAACACACATGATTCTGCCGTGAGACTTAGCTGTTGTACGGATACGGTCGAAAGAATCTGTTACAACGCTGATAGCTGTATCGAAACCGAATGTATAGTCTGTTTCAGCAAGGTCGTTATCGATAGTCTTAGGAATACCGATTACGTTAACGCCCTTTCTTGCAAAGTCACGACCGGATGTAAGTGTGCCGTCACCACCAAGGATAAAGAGGGCATCGATGCCTGCTTCCTTAAGGTTTTCAACTGCAACATCGGAAACGTCGTGATACATAATCTTACCGTTTTCGTCACGAACGATATTATCATTTTCGTCACGGATGGGATAGATGAAAAGGTTGTCCTTGTTAGAGGACTTAAGGATTGTGCCGCCCTCGGAAAGGATTTCCTGAACGTTGTCAAGTGTGAGCGGAATGAAGTCCTTATGGTAAAGACCGTGGTAACCACGTCTGATACCTACTACTTCAAGACCGTACTTAACGATAGCTGTCTTTACAACGGCACGGATAACCGCATTGAGGCCGGGGCAGTCGCCGCCGCCTGTGAGAATGGCAACTTTTTTGATTTCACTCATATTTGTAAACCTCCGTTTAAAAAATTAACAAAATATTACCTGTTAATCATACTATAAATTTTTCCTTTATGCAAGAAAAATTTTGATATTTATACAAATAATATTTATATTGATTTTTTTTACATATTATCATATAATATGTATGTTATCCAAAAGAAAGGAACGGTAATAAAATGGAAGAAAAGAAATCATCAAATTTTATTCATGACATTATCGATGCCGATTTGGCAGAAGGCAGGGAAAACGAGGTTCATACACGCTTTCCTCCCGAGCCCAACGGTTATCTTCATATAGGCAGTGCCAAGGCTATTTATATCAACCATACTGCAGCGAAAAAATACGGCGGAAAGTTTAATCTCCGTTACGACGACACAAACCCCGTAAGAGAGGATGACGAGTACGTAAGAGCTATCGAGGAAGACCTTAGGTGGCTGGGTGCTGTGCCCACAGGCGGTATTTTTTACGGCTCGGACTACTTTGATAAGTGCTACGAATTTGCGGTAAAACTTATAAAAGAGGGCAAGGCATTTGTGTGCGACTTAACTCTTGATGAAATGAGTGAGTACCGTGGTGTGCCTACTTCTCCGGGTAAGGAAAGCCCCTATAAAAACCGCAGCGTTGAGGAAAACCTTGATTTGTTCGAAAGAATGAAGAATGGCGAATTTAAGGACGGCGAAAGAACACTCCGTGCAAAGATTGACATGGCAAGCCCCAACATGAACATGCGTGACCCTGTTATTTACAGAATAAAGCATGCTGAGCATCACCGCCAGGGCAACAAGTGGTGCATTTATCCCATGTATGACTTTGCTCATCCCATCCAGGATGCTTTAGAGGGCATAACACATTCCCTTTGCTCTATTGAATTTGCAAACCACAGACCCTTGTATGACTGGGTTATCGAAAACGTAGGCTTTGAGCATGACCCCCATCAGTATGAGTTTGCCCGCCTTAACATGACATATACAGTTATGAGCAAGCGTTATTTGAGAAAGCTTGTTGAAACAAAAACAGTTGACGGCTGGGACGACCCCAGAATGCCTACACTTTCGGGCTTAAGACGCCGTGGCTATACACCCAGTGCAATTTTTGACTTTATCGAAAGAAGCGGTGTTGCACGAAGCGAGGCTATGGCAGACTTGAACCTTCTGGAGTACTGTATCTGCGAGGAGCTTAACGAAAGCGCCGAAAGACGTGTGTGCGTAATTGACCCCTTGGAGGTTGAAATTACAAATTATCCCGAAGATAAGGTTGAATATTTTGAGCTTTCCAACCATCCTAAAAAGCCTGAGCTCGGATGCCGAAAGCTTCCCTTTACAAATAAGGTTTACATCGAAAGAAGCGACTTTATGGAAGAACCTATCCCCGGCTTCCAGAGATTGAAACCCCAGGGCGAGGTAAGGCTTATGGGTGCTTACATCATCAAGTGCGATGAGGTTGTAAAGGATAGCGAGGGCAATGTTGTAAAGCTTTTGTGCTCTGCTGACCTTGTTACAGGCCACGGCAAAAGAGAGGAAGGCCCCAAGGTTAAGGGTACTATCCACTGGCTGAGTGTAGAGCATGCACTTAATCGTGAGGTAAGGATTTATAATAACATTTTCAACAAGGAAAATGTTGCAACACTTCTTGAGGACGAAAACTTTGAGGAGTTCTTAAACCCTGACAGCCTTGAAATTTATCCTAATGCAAAAATTGAGGAAAGCCTTAAGGATGCCCGTGTTGGCGAAAGGTTCCAGTTTGTGAGAATGGGCTACTTTACACTTGACAGTAAATGCGAAAATGTGTTCAATAGAACTGTGGCACTTAAGACAGGGTTTAAGGCAAAATAAAATGAATTGCACTTCGTGCATGAATTGACAACTGCGTTGTCATGAATTGCCTGTGGCATGAATAGCACTATGTGCATTGCGGAAGAAACTCCGTAAACGGAGTTTCAACATTAATGTTTGCGGAGCAAACAATTCATCCTTCATGTGCGTAGCACAATTCATGCAAGCGGAGCTTGCAATTAATTGAATTAATCGACTGAAAGGAGATTGATTATGGATTACAATAAGTTAGCAGAATTATTATTTCCAGATATTGACTGCGATATTGATTTTTATGAGGCTAAATACCCCAGGCGTAACCTTCCCGAAGGTGCACGAGTAACTCGTCTTGGTCCCAGCCCTACAGGCTTTATCCACCTGGGTAACCTTTACGGTGCATTGGTTGACGAAAGGCTTGCTCACCAGTCGGGCGGTGTGTTCTTCCTTCGTATTGAGGACACCGACAACAAGCGTGAGGTTGAGGGTGCCGTTGATATTATTATCAATTCGCTCAAATACTTTAACGTGCACTTTGACGAGGGTGCTACCACAGACGGCGAAAAGGGTGCTTACGGCCCCTACAGACAGCGTCAGAGGAGAGAGATTTACCGCTCGTTTGCAAAAAACCTTACAAAGAAAGGTCTTTGCTACCCTTGCTTCTGCAGTGAAGAAGAAAACGAAAAGAGAAGAAACGCCCAGGAGGCTGTTAAGGCTAATCCCGGCTACTATGGTGAGTGGGCAACCTGCCGTAACCTTTCCTATGAAGAAATCGAAAAGAGGGTTAGCGCAGGCGAAAGCTATGTAATGCGTTTTCGTGCTCCCGAGGGCAGCACAAGAATTATCGAGGTTGAGGACGAAATCCGAGGCACCTTGAAAATGCCCGAAAACGAAATGAACTTTGTTGTTTTAAAGAGCGACGGCATCCCCACATATCACTTTGCACACCTTGTGGA
>JAFUJG010000318.1 GCA_017468215.1 Clostridia bacterium
AAAGAAGGAGGTAGGCATGGTTGTAGAAGGTATGAATATGCTTCCTGCAGCAATGAAGCTTATAAAAGAATACAATGTTGAAATGCCTATTGTTGAAACAGTAAACGGTATTGTAAGCGGTATTGTAACACCTGAGGATGCCGTAGCAAAGCTGATGGGCAGAGACAAGAAAGGGGAATAATGCCTATGAGTAAAAGGGTAAGAATTCTCTTTTGGGTGCTTATCGGGCTTTTGTCGGTTGTGGCAGTAGTAGCGGTTGTTCGCATGAATATCACTCACGATGTTGTTGAGGATATTTCCGAGATAAAAGAGCAGGCATACAGCCTTTATAATCAGGGCGACATTGAAGGTGCCATTAATAAGCTGAATGTGTACTGCACATATGTAACAACCGATATTGAAGCAAAAACCAACCTTGGCGACTGGTATCTTGAATGCGGCAACGAGGATAAAGCCTTGGAGAATTACTATGATGCAGCAAAAAACAAAGAACTGACCGATGAGGTTATTCCATCCCTTGGTGTTAAAAATACAAAAGAAATTATTCTTGAGCCAATAAGCGATGTGGTTATCGAAATAACCCCCGATGTACGCATGACAAAGGACATGACTCTTGTTATTACAGGACACAATCTTGTGCCTGAGGCAAGCTTTTCGGGAAGGATTAACGGTACTGAAAGAGCCCTTTGGGAAGATGAGGCATATACCACAACTGACTGGTTCGCAGTAGACCCCGACGGTGCATATCTTACGATGAGCGGCGGCTTTAACTGTGCAATGTGGCAGTTTGCAAACGAAATAGGCGAGGTTACCCACTATGCCATAAGCGGTAATGACTACAGAGTAAAGGACACTGTTTCTGTGGATGTATATCAGATGGCACGTGCGGCAATACCTGAAAATTCGGCATGGTGCAGGGTAACATATTTTGATAGCCACAGAATGGATACCACAGCATCACTTGATGAAAAGCTTACTATCGTGTACGGAAGATTGCCCGGTGAAAGCCGTGCGGCCGAATATTCGTATTATGAAATTCCCGATTTAAAAGAAGGGGACAGCATTGTTTACAAGGATAATGCATGGAGCATGGTTAAGGACGGTGTAATTCAATATCTTGACGAATGGAAGCTTCCTGCAGTTGAACGAGGCAGTTACGTTGCCGTAAACGGCACAATGCCCGGCAAGGTATCCTTTGAAAAAAGCTCCTTCAGCAAGCTTTCTGATGACGGTATTTACACCGTAAGGTTTGATAAAAATAACCCATCTGCCATGGGCGAAAGACTTGATGATGCGAAAAATCTGGGCTTTAACTCGGCTGTTGCTACAGGACAGATAGCACTTGGGGAAAACCATTTTGACAGCATTTATCCTTGGCGTGAAATAAAAATGTGCAACGTTGTAAACGGCGAGGTTGTCGCCTATGAGGGCGAGGGTGGATTTGCCGTTGACGGAACAAACGGCGACGTATTTGTAGAGATACCCAAGTTTTACGTAAAAAGAGTAGTGGATGAAAACTACGATACAATATCCATATCCGGAGCTTGCCACGAAGGCTTTGAGGCTGACAGTGCGTTCTTAACCAAAAACGG
>JAFUJG010000319.1 GCA_017468215.1 Clostridia bacterium
AATTAACATAATTCAAGTTCCTTTTCTAAAATGTCACGATAGCCATTAGGCAGAAGATTTGTTCTGTCGTAAAACTTAGGATAGGGGTTTTCCTTTTCGGAATACTCCTTATAAAGCGGAGTTGTTTTGTAGTACTCGAAAAGGCGGGGGAGGGTCTTATGCTTTTTAATTGCTTCTGTAATGGCAAAGTTAACCTCGTCACGGCTGCCTACGCACTCAAAGGGCTTTTCGTCTGTTTCGTGACCTATGAGCTGATTAAGCGTGGGGATAAGGCTTTCGTCCTCGCCCATATCCCTGCCGAAAATAGCCGTAAGCTCCTTTGTGGTAAGGAAGGGAGATAATATAAGGTAAACAAACAGACACTTTGAGCAATCTGCACACCATACATTTGTGTGGCTGCCCTTGTTACAGCTTTTGAAAACGCCGTGGTAGGGCTTAAGGCGTGCAAAGTAGGATGCTATCTGATATTCGCTCAAAGGGCGGAGCATGCTGAAATAGTAAACGCCGCTTTTTATATATTCCTTTTCGTAGGTGTTAAAATCACGTTCAAACTCGTAGCTTTTGGAATACTGGTGGTTAACGCTGCTGCCTGCAACGGTGGATTCGTTAGCGGAGGACTCGTTAGAGAGCACAACGTATTTCAAGCCGTTTGTATATGCTGTAATAATTGACGAAAAAGCGACAATTGCACTAAAGGGTGTGTGGCCGTTAAGATAACCCTCACGGTTTAAACGGAGCATTTCGCCATCTAAGGTGCGGCGTGCGGTAAGTGTGCAGTTTTCATAGCCTGCAACTGCCACGCTTTCAACTGTTGCACCACGTGGGTTAATGATGTAGGGTCGGTTAATATCCTTAAACTCTTTTAAAAGCTCCATTGTCACGTTGGAGTCCTTGCCGCCGCCAACAGGGATAAGGTTGCCCGAAAGCTGCCTTGAAGAAGGACTAACCTGCTTTATAACCCCTTGTGCGTTTATACGCATAAAGTTCTCGTCCGGGTTTATGCCGTTAAGATAGAAAAATTCACCAAGGCCGTGGAAGTAGAGCTTTTTCCACCAGTTAATCTGCATGGGGGAAAGAGCACCGCATTTTATGACAACGTTGGGTGAGCAGGTGATTTTCCAATAGCTTACAAGCTCTGCCATGCCAAGGTTAAAGACCATTGTGACAAAGTTTTCGTCACTTATGTCAAAATCCTCCTTGTCAAGAGGGAAAACCCAAACGGGCGAAAAAGAGGCAAGATTTTCGATTGCGAAATGATATGTAACACGAATTGTGTTGTTTTCCTTTAAAATTTCGTAGCTGTTGTAAAAAAAAGTGGGATGAGCCGCCCTGAGGGAAGAATATGTCTTCATGGTATACCTCCAAACGTGATAAAAAGCCTTTTTTACTATTATAGCATATTGTGAAAAAAAGTAAACACATAAAATTTTAAAAAGAAAAAGCGGAACATTTTGTGGGTTATAAATGGTACACCACAAGATATAGGAAAGGGTCGAAGCTGGCAAAAAAAACCTTGATTTTGTCGAAAAAAATTATGAAAAAGGTATTGAAATTTACGAATTTATATAGTAAAATGACTGTGAAAGTGCCACAAAGTGGTTTGATGTGGCACGAAGTGGTGGAAGTTGTGGAAAACTTGGTGGAAAACTTACCGATTTTTAAAAACTTCCACAATAAAAAATATTTCCGAGGAGGTGCGAAGCTATGTTGTCAGGTGAATACAGTCATAATCTTGATGTTAAAGGCAGAATTATTTTGCCCAGCAAGCTTCGTGAGGAAATCGGAGATACGTTTTACGTTACAAGAGGCTTTGAAGGCTGCTTGGCTGTTTATTCGGCAGCAGAGTTTGAAAAGCTTGGGCAGTCTATTGCAGCATTGCCCGGTAACATGCGTGAAGTAAGAAGATTGCAGAGAATTATCATCACAGGTGCTCATATGTGTGAAACCGACAAGCAGGGCAGATTTGTTATTCCGCCCACGCTCAGAGAGTTTGCCGCACTTGAAAAGGAAGTTGTGGTTGTAGGTAACGGCACACATGCTGAAATCTGGGATAGTGCTAAGTGGAACGATTACCTTTACGGTGAAGATTCCATCAGCCTTGAAGAAGCGGCAGAAACTTTGCACGATGCAGGCTTGGAAATTTGATTGCAGGAGAGGTTAAGATGGAATTCTCTCACGTTAGCGTATTACTGCATGAAACCGTTGATGCCATAAATGTTAAAAAGGGCGGTAAATATGCCGACTTTACCATGGGCGGCGGCGGTCACAGTGCTCTTATACTTGAAAAAGGCGGTACCCTTTACGGCTTTGACAGAGATATTGACGCCATAAATGTTTGCAAAAACCGTTTTAGTCATATGGGAGAGAGGTTTGTTCCCATTCATTCCAGCTTTGAAAATGTGAAGGACGAGCTTGAAAGGGTAAATGCAGGCAAGCTTGACGGCATAATTGCAGATTTGGGGGTTTCCTCTTATCAGCTTGACGAGGCGGAGCGAGGCTTTTCCTATA
>JAFUJG010000320.1 GCA_017468215.1 Clostridia bacterium
GGCTCTTTTTCAGCCGGCTTATAGCCTTTGCCCTTTTTGGTTATAACATGCACAAGCACAGGCTCGTTAAGCTTTAACGCACGCCTGAAAACTTCTTCCATACTACGGATATCGTGTCCGTCAATGGGACCAAGATAGGTTACGCCCATTTCCTCGAAAATAACACCCGGCGATACCAGATATTTAACATGCTCCTTGGTTTTGCGTACAAAATCGGCAATATCTTTACCGTAGCGAGGGATACGCTCCAAGGCAGAATCGATACCCTTTTTGCCCTTTACGTAGCCTGCACTTGTTCGTGCTCTTGTGAGATAATTGCTCATGGCACCTACGTTCTCGGATATAGACATCTCGTTATCATTTAAGATAATGAGCATTTTTTTCTGTTCCTGGCCTATGTTGTTAAGAGCTTCCATAGCCATGCCGCCTGTAAGTGCACCGTCGCCGATAATTGCTGCAACGTTGTACTTTTCGCCCAAGGTATCACGTGCACATGCGGCACCAAGTGCCAACGAAAGCGATGTGGATGTGTGGCCCGAGGTATAGGCATCGTATTCACTTGCCCCAGGGTCACAAAAGCCACATTCACCGCCCATTTTACGCAGTGTGTGCATATTGTCCTTCCTGCCGGAAAGAATTTTGTGAGCATAGCTCTGATGCCCTACATCCCATACTATTTTATCGGTGGGCAAACGTAAAACCCTGTGCAAAGCAATGGTAAGCTCTACTGCACCTAAGCTGGATGCCAGATGACCGCCGTTTTCACCTGTGCAGTCAATAATATGCTCACGGATTTCCTCTGCTAAGGTGTACATTTGCTCTGTATTAAGCTTCATAAGGCTGTCACGGCCGTTTATGCTGTCAATTAATTTATCCATAACAATTCACCTTTCTGCTTTTAAGGCAAACTTCACATAATAATCTATCAAACAGTATATCACAATTATCATAAATTGTAAAGCAAATTGATGATTTTGGCGGATATTGTCATGTTTTCAATTTAACGCTCCGATGTTATTTTCCTTTTTAACAAAAAAATAAGAACCATACCGGAAGGTATAGTTCTCATTTTTATTGGTGCGAGAGGCGGGACACAGTCTTGCTACGCAAGCCTTGCCTGCTTATCAGCCCTCGGCTTGGCACCGAGCTGCTGATTACGCAACACTCGGCTACGAAACAATTCACCGGATTGTTTCGCTTAACGCCTCGTGCCCCCTTGGTGTTCAAGTCCCTTTTGTGCCAAAAGTAAAACAGCCATACCTTTCGGCATGACTGTTTTGTTGGTGCGAGAGGCGGGACTTGAACCCGCATGGTCTCCCACACGCACCTTAAACGTGCGCGTATGCCAATTCCGCCACTCTCGCATATGTATTCGTTTTTCACGACAAGAGTTATTATAACAGGGCAAACACGTTTTGTCAATAACAAAATTTCATTTTTTTGAAGATTTTTATTGAATATATGATTGAATCGTGTTTTTAATGAAAAGTAAAAAAGTAAAACAGTCATACCTTTCGGCATGACTGTTTTGTTGGTGCGAGAGGCGGGACTTGAACCCGCATGGTCTCCCACACGCACCTTAAACGTGCGCGTATGCCAATTCCGCCACTCTCGCATGTGTATTCGTTTTTCACGACAAGAGTTATTATAACAGGGCAATTACGTTTTGTCAACAATAATTTTTACATTTTTCAATTTTATTTTCCTCTCTTGCCATACTTCGACAAATTATGTATAATAGAAAGCAGAAAGGTTGTGTTATTATGTCAGACAAAGCTACATTACAAAAGAAATATGACCAGTCACGTGCAAGCATTGCAATACTTATCGTTTTTACGATTGTCAATATTGCGTTGCTTTTTACCGATGCTGACATCATGTTTCTTTTCTCGTTTACTATTCCTTATTGGTCGGCAATTTTTGGATATTTGTTTGAGGCTTATGCATTTTATGCAATATCGGCTGCCTTTTTGCTTATCCTTGCAGTGTGTTGGTTTTTCTCAAAAAAGCACTTTGCCTGGTTTATACCCGCACTTGTGCTTTTTTGTCTGGATACAGCGTATCTTGTTTATGTTACAATTGATTTGGGAGAAGGTGCAAACGTTACTGATATTATCATACATATCTATGCGTTTTACTGCCTCATATCAGGTATTTATTACGGCTACAAGCTCCGTTCAACACCCAAGGATAAGGATACGGCGTCTCTCCCTTCTTCGCCCTTAAGATTGGCTGAGGATGTGAAGCACCGTGTATTGCTCGAGACCGATTATCAGGGGTATCATATCTGCTACCGCAGAGTTAAGGGTACAAACGAGCTTGTTGTAAATGGTTATGTATATGACGAATATAAAAAAATTGTTGAATTTCCGCACACTCTCACAGCTCGCTTTGAAGACGCTGTAATTACCTCGGGCTATGATAATTCACAAAGCTTTATTACAGTAAACGGTGTAGAGATTGCACGAAAAACACGCATAGTATAACATAAAGCACACAGCTAAGCTGTGTGCTTTCCTTATTCCCTGTTCACTTTTCCTTATAACTTCAAAAGGGTGTCCACATATGTGGAC
>JAFUJG010000321.1 GCA_017468215.1 Clostridia bacterium
ACAACACTAATGTTACAAATCAATGACAGACAGTTTAATCCTGTATTACAATTAATTTTATACGTTAATCATAGGCAGGGTAATTGTCACGGTTGTGCCTTTACCCTCCCAGCTGTCAAGCTTAATTCTGCCACCATGAAGCTCAACAAGCTCCTTGGCAATTGCAAGGCCAAGACCTGTACCACCGCTTTCACGGCTTCGTGCCTTATCTACACGATAAAATCTCTCAAAAATACGGGGTAAATCCTTTTGAGGGATGCCTATTCCGTTATCGGCCACACGAATAAAAGCATCGGTATAGCCTGCACCGCATACAACTGCTACCTTACCGCCCGAGGGTGTATATTTAACTGCATTTGAAACAATATTTGTAACCACCTGCTCCATACGGTCGGCATCACCGTAGTAGCCGGAGGTATTGCCCTGCTTGTCAAAGCTTATATCGATACCCAGATTTTTTGCATTGATTTTAAGCTTATCAACAACGCTCTGCACCAAAGCTGCCAGGTCAAAGACCTTTTTATCCATAACCTTTTCGGTGTTATCCAGCTTGGAAAGGGTCAGAAGGTCGGTAACAATCCTTGTCATGCGGTCAGCTTCGGTTTCAATAACCTTGATAAAGCCTGTCTCAGGCGAATCCTGCTCGGACATATCAAGAATAGTTTCCGCATAGCTTTTTATGGTTGTAATAGGCGTTCTCAGCTCGTGGGAAACATTGGCAACAAATTCCCTTCGGGCCATTTCAAGCTTTGTCTGCTTTGTAATATCCTGCATAATTACAACGGTGCCGCCGATTTTATCGTCCTCGTCGGAATATGGGGCAAAAAGTGTACGGATAACCTTTCCGCCAATGGTTACCTGCCTTTCAACAACACGGTTGCGGTCAAGATAGGTAAGCTGCTCTAAACTTAAATCCAGCCCCAAAAGCTCCATAAACTTTTTAAACTCCACATTCTCGGTGCAAAGTGCATATTCCTTTGCGGCATTGTTGGAGTGAATCATTTTTCCTGTCTGGTCAAAGGCAACTATACCATCGGTCATCTGGCTGAGGATAGCTTCGACCTTGTTTTTCTCTGCAGCAATTTCAGAGAGGTTTTTGTCAATCTGAGATGCCATGTCGTTAAAGGCAAGGGTCAGCCTGCCGATTTCGTCTCGGCTCTTTACTTCTATCCTGTGCCCGAACTCACCTTCGGCAAGCTGTTCGGCACGTATCTGCAAATTTGAAATAGGCATAATAATTGTTCTGGAAAGAATAAGACCTAAAAATGCACTGATTAAAAGCCCGAATACCAACGCCCAGATAATATTTATGAAAATATTTCTGATAATATCGTACAGCTCGTCCTTGCTGTCGATAACATACGCAATATACTTAACATCATCGCCATCCTTAATGGGAAAAGCGTAGTCCATATAGGAGGCAGAACGGTCAATTTCGAGACCGGTTTTACCATCCATGGCACAAATAAGGTTTGGTGTAAGGGTAAGAGCACCGTAATTTGTATCGCTTGAGGCAAGCACAAGTGTGGCATCGGGGTTTAAAATGTAATAGTTCCTGTAGGAGTCAATCATCATCCGCACGGTATATATATCCATAATCTGGGTAATTTCACCAACAGGGTCAGCACTTTTTGCGGCTCGCTCCAGCTCTGAGCACATATCCGGGGTAAATGCCTGAGCAGAGAGTGTTGTTGCAAAGTCGTCATGGTAATAGGCGGAAATATTCTGCAGCAAAAAGGTACCTACTACTATCATAACCGACAGCGTAAGCAGAAGAAATATCGCTATTATTTTCCACTGAATACTTTTAAACATATTTACCCACCTGTGTTAATACGGCGAGAGGGCACAGAGACCCTCCCCTACGATAAAAATTGTTGCAGTTAACTTATCAAGACCTATTTGTTGAGATAGTATCCAATACCTCTCTTAGTCATAATAATCAAGGGATGTGCGGGGTCATCTTCGATTTTTTCACGAAGACGACGGATGGTTACGTCAACGGTTCTTACATCACCAAAATATTCATAGCCCCATACTTTTTCCAAAAGCATTTCACGAGAGAATACCATTCCCGGCTGTGTAGATAAAAACTTTAAAAGCTCATATTCACGAAGTGTCAGCTCTACTATATCGCCGTTCTTCATAACCTCATAGCGGGCATAGTTAATTTCAAGATTGCCAAAGGCTGCAACCTCTCCGGAGGGAGAGTTATCCTCTGCAACAATTCGTCTGAGGTTGGCTTTTACTCTTGCCAGAAGCTCACGCATGGAAAAAGGCTTTGTAATGTAGTCGTCCGCACCCCATTCCAAACCTAAGATTTTGTCAACCTCCTCCTCACGGGCAGTTAACATAAGAATAGGCATGTTCTGCTTCTTTTCCCGTACCTTTTTCAATACATCGAAGCCTTCCATTTTGGGAAGCATAACATCAAGAAGCATAAGGTCAACGCTTTCGCTAAGGGCAAGATTAAGCCCTTCCTCGCCGTCATATGCACATAAAACCTCATATCCGCTTTTCACAAGGTTAAACTTCAGAATATCAGAAATAGGCTTTTCATCTTCAACCACAAGTATTTTTTTTGTACTCATTTTCCCATCTCCTTTAAAATTACAATACACCATATTATCTTACTGTATATTTTATAATAAATCGCCCTTTCTGTCAAGCGTGGCAAGACCATCGGCAACTCTTGCTTGTACAAATAAATGTATTGATTTTCCTCGTCTTTATTGATATAATTATTGTAACTAAACAAAGGAGGGTTTTACCAATGGACAAGAATATGATTATAAAAGATATTGAAAGCGGCAAAACCGCTTTAGGTATCGAATTTGGCTCTACAAGAATCAAGGCTGTTCTTATCGGCAGCGACCATTCTCCTATCGCCTCAGGCGGTCATGACTGGGAAAACAAGCTTGAGAACGGCGTATGGACATATGCACTTGAGTCTGTATGGGCAGGCGTGCAGGATGCTTACGCAAAAATGGCACTTGATGTTAAAGAAACCTACGGTGTTGAGCTTACAAAGATTGGTGCACTTGGCTTTTCTGCAATGATGCACGGCTACATAGTATTTGATAAGGATGACAACCAGCTCGT
>JAFUJG010000322.1 GCA_017468215.1 Clostridia bacterium
CAATATCGCTTACAAGAGCAATGTTATCCATGTAATCGTCAAAGGTAGGGGTTTCGGTGTTGTCAACATAGTTTTTTGCACCGGAGATAAGTTCGCCCACGTTTGCCTGTCTGTCCTCTGCTTTTTCGTCCTTTTCAAGGTGCTCACGATAGCCCGTCTTCTCATAAACGTAGTTTACAAACTCATCAACGCTTAAAACATCCTTGTTTGCGATAATATCCTCCATAAGGACAACAAAATCCTTAAGGTTTGCTTTTATTTCGTCACGATGAAGCTGGAGAGATTTGAAAATGCTTGTCCCTTCCCTCTCCGCTGTGGCTGAGATAGTGTCAACAGTAGTTTTGCCGATTTTTCTTGTTGGAGTATTGATTATTCTCTTAAGGCTCATATCGTCGTCGCTATTTTTAGCAAGACGCAAATATGCCACCATGTCTCTGATTTCCATACGGTCATAGAAGCGGAGACCCGAAAGTAGCCTGTAGGGTATACCACGGCGCATGAAAATGTCTTCACTGCTTCTTGTGAGGGAGTTGTTCCTGTACAATAAAGCAATGTCGGAATATTTGTAGCCGTCGTTATAAAGCCTGCGTATTTCCGATGCGATATAATCGGCTTCCTCCTGCTCGTTAGGCTCACGGTGGATTATGATTTTTTCGCCTTCACCTGCGTCTGTCCAGAGGTTTTTACCTTTTCTGCCCATGTTGTTCTGTATAACAGCATTTGCCGCATCAAGGATGTTCTGTGTAGAACGGTAGTTCTGCTCCAGCCTTACAACGTGAGCATCGGGGAACATTTTTTCGAAGTTTAAAATGTTTTCGATATTTGCACCACGGAACTTGTAAATGCTCTGGTCGTCATCACCTACAACACAAAGGTTCCTGTGTCCCTTTGCCAAAAGCATTACAAGAATATTCTGTGCGTTGTTTGTATCCTGGTACTCGTCCACAAGGATATATTTAAACTTGTTCTGATAATACTGAAGTGTTTCGTAATCGGTCATAAAAAGGCGCACTGTCTGCACAATCAAATCGTCAAAGTCAAGACAGTTACTCACACGGAGCTTTTCCTGGTACACCTGGTAAACCTGTGCGATTTTTTCTTTTTTGTAATCCCCTGCAACGCTCTTTGCGTACTCGGGAGGAAGCATTAACGAATCCTTTGCCGAGGAGATTTCTGCCATTACACCTTTGGGGGTAAAAATCTTGTCGTCAATATTCAACTGCTTAAGGCATTCCTTAACCAACGCCTTCTGGTCGTCAGCATCAATAATATTAAAGCTTCTGTCAAAGCCAAGCTTATCAATATCACGGCGTAATATCCTTACGCATGCGGAGTGGAATGTTTTAACCCACATGTCATTTGCAGCCTCGCCTATAAGAGTTTCAACTCGCTCTGCCATTTCCTTTGCGGCTTTGTTCGTAAAGGTAATGGCAAGTATATTCCAGGGTTTAATGCCCATTTCAATCATGTGTGCAATGCGGTATGTAAGAACTCTTGTTTTGCCGCTTCCTGCACCTGCAAGCACCAGTAAAGGACCTTCTATTCGCTCTGCAGCTTCACGCTGCATGTTATTTAATCATTCAAGTAAACTCATAATTCAACCATCCTTTTCAATCCTTTTAATTATAACATAACACCACCCTTCTTTCAACAACAAAAGAAAAAATACAGCCGAAATTCGGCTGTATTTTTTTTGAACAAAGTGCCACATAATTTTCAATTATTGAACCCACTCTGTTTCACTGTCAATGTTATTATCCCCGGGGTCTGTTGTTGTGTTATCATTCATATCCGCAGGTCTTTCTATCAAGCCGTCAGCTGCAAATGTAACCTTAACAG
>JAFUJG010000323.1 GCA_017468215.1 Clostridia bacterium
TGGTGCTTCGGAGAAAATTGCAGTAGAACATAAAACTGCAGTTGAGCAATTGGGCAAAATTATAGTTGAAAACGGGTTCTCGCTTGTGTATGGTGCAGGGGCAACAGGCTGTATGGGCGCAGTTGCGCATGGTGTTAGGAAAGCAGACGGTTACGTTATGGGTATAACCCCTCATTTTATAAAAAAAATTGAGGGGGTGTTCGATTGTGATAATACTATTATGGTCGATACTATGGCTGAAAGAAAAATGCTGATGGAAAAGCATGCTGATATTTTTATTGTTGCACCCGGAGGCGTAGGCACGATGTCCGAATTCTTTCAGGTGCTTGATCTTAAGTATTTAGGAAGACTTTCTCAGCCCATTATTGTTTTAAACCTTGACGGATTTTATGACGGACTTATGGTGCTGATTGAATCGCTCATAAAAAACAATGCGGTTTACCGTGAGGTACATTCGCTTTTTGAGGTTGTCACAAGCGTGGACGACGAAAAACTTGTAAGCATCTTAAAGAATATAAAGAAATAATAAAACGGCTTGCATTATGCAAGCCGTTTTAAGGCGAGGGGAGTCGAACCCCATATGCCCTTTTCTTGTTAAAATTGTATCTTTTCAGCTTGTCAATTTTGAAAGGCGACAGCCTATCGGCAATTTCCGCACCAAAAATCCATCAATTTTTCCGGTGAAAAGGGTCGCAGAGTTTTAATGTGCAAATTTTTTCGTCAGAGTGTGCCAAAAGCGGAACCTATACTTTGTGTATCGGTTCCGCTTTTGGTGCATTATGGCGGAAAATTTGCCGATTAAAACCATATGGAGTTTGGCTCCCCTCGCCTTAGGTTACTTTCTAATTGTATAAACCTTTTCGCCTATTGTTACGATAAAGTCGGTTGGTGTTTCTTCAAAGGTGGGGGTAAAGGCTGCCTCCTTGTCGGAGGAGTACACGCCCATTGCGATTGTATGCTCACCCTTTTCCAAGGAATACTTAACCGACGGAATTGCGGCACGTGAGAACAAAAGATTAGTGTTTGACTCTGTGCCGATAATATCGCAGCTGCCATTTGCAGTAAGGTCGCATACACCTGTTACCATATCCTGCTGTACACCGTATGCGGTGGAGCCTTCTCTTTTCCATTCGGTAGGAAGTGAACGGTTAAAGGCAAAGCCGCCGTCACAGGCATCAAGGCTACGTTCTGTGGTTATTTTATGTATTCTCACGCTCCAGGGAAGTGCGGCGATAACATATGTTTCAACAGTAACGTCCTTCCAAGGCTCCCACTTTGTGTAAAGGTATTCGTCAAACACCTCAAATTCCTTACAAAGGCGTTTTACACGGTAGGAGTTATCCTTTTCACTAAGTGCAAGTGCACTGTCAAAGGCTCCCTGACCAAGACCCCATTCAGCCTTGGGGGTGGAAAAACCATGAAGGTTGGAATAAGCAAATTTTTCATATTTTGCACCGCAATGGGTGTGAGTATTGGTATAGAGATAGCCTGCATTAAAGAGCACTGCGTGGTTACCCTCTCGTGCGGCAATCATATGTGCCTTGGGCATTGCGTGCACCTTGTCAAGCTCGGGCAGAGGCTTTTCTTCACTCGTCCAGAAGGGATGGTTTTCGGGAAGGGCAAGCACCAAAAAGCTCTTTAACGCCCAGTAGGGTGAGCCGGGAGCGTTGTAGCCTTCGGTCATAATAAGGGACGGATAACCGTGACCTATGGTTAAAAGCCCTGCCTTGTCAAAAATAGGGCGGGTAAACCAGTTTCTTAAATGACGAAGGATAATACCCTTTATTAAGCCCATATCAAAGCCGTCAACCTCTGCATATGCATATGCAGACCAAAAAGCACACTGTGCAAAACGGTAGGTCATGCTTCTGCCGTGGGGGATTGCACTTCCGTCGGGAGCAAACCAATAGATAAACTCCTTAGCATAGGCTTTTGCACGGTTTTTGATTTCGCTGCAGAATTCGGTATCCTCGTTTTCCATCTGCTTTGCATAAATGAGCGAATAAAAGTAAATTGCAAAGGGAAGGTAATAATCTGTATGTGCATTTACGCCATCCTGGTACCAGCCATCGCCAAGATAGAAGGTTTCCACAGTATCGAAGGCTTTTTTCACAACCTCGGCGTTGTAAGGCCTGCCTACTCGCTTAAAGCCTAAGTTAACCATAACTGCAAACAGCACCCAGTTACATTCCCATGCCTTGCGGTAGTTTACAAGGTCAA
>JAFUJG010000324.1 GCA_017468215.1 Clostridia bacterium
TGGGAAGGGATGTAAGGGAGTTTTTAAAGGTCTGTTCAAAGCCGAGGAACTTCATTGTGCCTATGTATACGTTGGGAGCAAATCTGATACCGCCCTTGTAAGGACCGATAGCAGAGTTAAACTGTACACGGTAACCACGGTTAACCTGTACCTTGCCGTTGTCGTCAACCCAGGGAACACGGAACATAATCTGTCTTTCGGGCTCAACCATTCTTTCAATAACGCCTGCTTCAACTAAGTCAGGACGCTGGTCAATAACAGGCTCGATAGATTCCAAAACTTCTGTAACTGTCTGTAAAAATTCAGGCTCGTTAGCATTTCTCTTTTTAACGTTTTCCAAAACGTCAATTAAATACTGATTTTTCACTACTAAAACCTCCAGTTTTCAAAAGAGCATACCCTACATTGTATTTAGCACACTCTTTCCATATGATTTTTTATTATAATTACATGAAAAACGATTGTCAATAGTTTTTCGTCAGAAAACACAAAAAAATTACATTTTTGTACGCCGATGGTGGACATTTGTGTTTTTAACGCTTTTTTTGCCTCAATTATAATCTTTTTGTTAATCCTCTTTTCTTTTTTATTTACCTATGCTATAATTATTTTATTACATTATAAAGGAGAAAAGAAAATGAAAAAATTTCTCTCGTTATTATTAGCATTTATGCTTATATCAAGCCTGGTTACAATCCCTGCATTAAATGTCAATGCAGCCTTTGTACCAACCCTTACGGTGGATATGAGTGCAAAAATGGGTGCCATGCGCCACGGCTCCAGCGGCTTTCTGTACGGCTTGGGCAGCGACGGAACACCCTCTGTCAACACCTTAACCCCCTTAAAGCCCTCTACAGCGGTGCAAAAGGCTCCCGACGGCTTACAGCACCCCACAGGCGACGTGCTGGACGTTGCGGGCACCTTTATATC
The DNA here is from genome assembly GCA_017468215.1 of Clostridia bacterium. Classification (GTDB taxonomy): domain Bacteria; phylum Bacillota; class Clostridia; order UMGS1883; family UMGS1883; genus RGIG1927. The sequence continues at coordinate 931 of JAFUJG010000324.1, forward strand.
AGCAGGCGGCGAACAGGTGCAGATATATTTGCAGGACATTTACGCCCTGTGGCCCTACGAGCAGACAAGCTTTGAGGAATACCTTTCCCATATCGAGGTTATGGTGCCCAAAATTGTTGAGCTGAGGAACTCCAATCCCGACTATATGGGCAAATTTGTCTACGTTCCTTTTAACGAGCCCGATGGCATCTGGTACGGCAACATAGGCTGGGACAGTAGTGTTCAGTCACGCTTTAACCAGAACTGGCTCTCGGCTTACACACTTATAAAAGAGCTTGACCCGGATGCACTTATTGCAGGCACAAGCTGTGCAAACTACCAGTCGGGTCATATGGACTCCTGGCTGGGGTTCTGTGTAGCTAACAACTGTGAGCCCGACTTTATCACATGGCACGAGCTGCAGGACTACGACCTTGATGCATTCAAGGGCAATCTTGACTCTTACCGCAGCATCGAAGCAAAGCACGGTTTAACCGAAAGAGAAATTATCATTAACGAATATGCACCCCAGGACCATTGCTCCAACCCGGGGAAATTAGTGAACTGGATTGCACTTTTTGAAGAAAATAAGGTGTCGGGTTGTCTTCCCTACTGGCACAATGCCGGCAACCTTAACGACATTGCCGCCGACAACAACGAGCCTAACGGTGCATGGTGGCTTTACAAATGGTACGGCGACATGAGTGGCGAAACCTTGTCTGTTACCACAAACACCGCCCGCACAGAGCTTTACGGCTTAGCCTCTATTGACGATAATAAAAAGGTCTCCAACATTATCCTTGGCGGCACAGAGGGCAATGCAAATGTAGTGCTTGAAAGCATTACCGACACAATCCCCTTCGAGGGTGCCTCTGCAGTGGATATTGAGGTTAAGGCAACCTACTGGACAGCCTTCCACGGCGTAGCCGAGGAGCCTCCTGTTATTATAAAGGGTACATACCCTGTTGTTGACAATATCGTTACACTTACCCTTCCTTCCATGGAGGAAAACGCCGCATATCTTATTACGGTGTCCCCTTCTGTAAATACAGAAAGCATCATATACTACGGCACAGAGCGTAAGCTTTACGAGGCAGAAAACGCCGCACACGTAGGTGCAGTTTATGCAAACAATGTCCGCTGGACCTATGCTTACTCCGGCGGTTACCGCCTTAGCGGCATACAAGCAGAATCCGACGGCTTTAACCTTCCCTTAACTGTTGACCATACAGGCTACTACCGTATGGATTTAACCTATGCAAACGGCTACGGTGCAAACCCTGCCGACCCCTCTGCAAACAATCCTCAGCCTCTTGGGGCAACCATTGGCTTTGACGAAGAAAATGCCGAGACCATTTATCTTGAAAACACCCTCCGTGACGAAATGGCAGGTATGTATACCTCTTACGTTTACCTTGCAAAGGGCAACCACACAATGTATATGCGTGGTACAGAGGAAAACGGCGGTGCATTTTCCTGTGACAGCATTGCATTTACATACATCGGCGGCACAACAGGCGAGTTCGACTCGGTTTACGAGGCAGAATTAGGCGACTTTAACCTTTTAGAGGGCAATACCCAAACCACCGTTACAACCGAAAGCACCATTACAGGCTACTCAGGCTCAGGATACATTACAGGCCTTGACAAAAGAAGCGTAGAAAACGGTGGCGGCGTACGCTACACGGTAGTTGTTCCCGACAACTCCCTTTACACAATCGCCCTTCGCTACAGTGCAGAAAATGACACTACAGCAAATATCTATCTTGACAACACAGCACTTGACCTTGACAACATCCTTACAGATATTGCCCTTCCTGCAACGGATTCCTTTAGCACAGAATACGTAA
>JAFUJG010000032.1 GCA_017468215.1 Clostridia bacterium
ATTGCCTCCTTTGCAAAAGTGTCAACCTCAATATGTATAACAGGCCTCTCACCTTTGCACATGTTATGCCTTTTCCATAAAGCTACCCTATCGAGGTTTTTTGCCGAGTTTGCTACCTCCATCTGATGTGCGGCAAGATACCTGAGCCGTTCTCTGTCCTGTATGTTCATATTTTCAACTTCCTTTTTAAAGTAGTATATCTTAATAATATCACCTCAAAGCCTTGCTGTATTTCAAAATCATATTTAAAAAATTAGATATCCTACCATAAAAAAACAATAAAGACTGCCTGAGAATTTCAAGCAGTCTTTTTACTACATTAAAACCTTATTTTCCTGAACCTGCCGGGCGATATACCCTCGTTTTTTGTAAAGGAATATACAAAGTTTGCCTGGCTGTTAAAGCCTGTCTCGTAGGCAATTTCCGCAACAGTTTTATTACTTTTGTGCAAAAGCTCCTTGGCTTTGTTAAGCCTTGCCGTAAGCACATAATCATAGGGCGAAAACCCCAGTTGCAGTTTAAAAAGCCGTGAAAAATGCGTAGGGCTCATATGTGCCATATCCGCCAAATGTGCCACCGTGAGCTTTTCGTCAAGATGTGCGGCAATGTAGCCTTTAACAAGCATTATATCATCAAAGTGCAAAAGCTTATCCTGCTCATCACCGCTCTCCATAAAGGTCAGCAGCAGCTCGTAAATATCTACAGACATTTTCCCCTCAGAGGAAGGTCTTTTGCCGCTTAAGGCATCAAGCAAGGAAAACAGCTTATCCTTTACCGGGTTACCCTTTGCTTTTATAACGTTGCCGCTTTTTTGTATGATTTCACCGCAAAGCTCTTTTGTATTTGCTCCTGCCACATGTACCCAGACCGACTCAAGGTGTCCTGTTGCGTAATACCTGTGAGGATTATAGCAATCAATAATAACCGTTTCGTTTTTCCCTGCAGTTACGCTTTCGCCTTCACACTTTTCATATGTAATGCTTCCGTCAATAACATGCAGTATCAAAAAGCTGTCATAGCTGTCTCTTTCAAGGCTGTAGCTTTCGTCGCAATAAAAATGCCCTGCACATAAAGCATGATAATACAGCTCCCTCGCCTTTTGTGACGGAGAGGAAAAGAAAATCTCGGATTGAGCCAATATCCCTTCACCTGTCTGTTTCATGATTATTCTCCGTCAGGCATAATAAGTGCCGCAGCAAAATACACAATAACGCCTGTTCCCCATCCAAGGCATATGATAAGCAATAATATTAATCGGATAATGGTAGGGTCCACCTGAAGATACTCGGCTATACCTCCGCATACACCGCATATCTTTTTCTCCGTTTTAGATTTGCAAAGCTTTTTCACCTATACCACCTCATTTTTAAATCAAACGTATAATAATCATATAGCACACTGTTCCCGCAATTATGCTTAAAAGGGTGTTCCTTTTCCACACATGCATCAGAACAACCACCCCCACAGAAATAATTTCCGGCAACGCAAAGGGAAATGCAGTAAAATTAATGCCTTTAAGGCAATAAACCACCAGCATTGCCATTACCGCATAGGGAAGCATCTTTCCTAAATACTCCACAAAGGGCGGAGTTTTTTTCTTACCCATAACAACAAAGGGGAAAAACCTCAGCAGTGCAGTTACAAGTGCCATGGTAAGGATTGCACATAAAGCGTATGTATTATTCATAATCCTTCACCTTACCTCTCATAAGTGTCAGGCTTACCAGGATAATTACCATGGAAGGTATAAGGAAGCTGTCCTGACCAAAAATTACAAGGCAGAGTGCACTGGCAACAAGACCTAAAACTGCACTTGCATGATTTTTCGTGCTCAGCCATTGCTCAACAAAAACGGTAACGAACAAAGCTGTCATGGAAAACTCAATCCCATTGGTGTCAAAGGGTATTGCCGAGCCGATAAGCGAGCCTGCCACACTGCCTGTTACCCAATAAATCTGGTCAAAAAGCGAAACTATAAAGAAGTAAAAATGCCTGTCCTTTTCGTTCTCGTACTTTTCTGAGCATACCAAGGAGTAGGTTTCGTCCGTAAGTGCAAAAATCATGTAGGGCTTTTTTATACCCGCATTTTTATATTTATCAATCATGGAAATTCCGTAAAAGAGATGCCTTGCATTTACCATAAGCGTGGTAAGTGCCACCGCAGGCAGACTTGCCGCACTTACCAACAGCTCTATTCCAGCATACTGCATGCTTCCTGCGTAAATAAGAGTGCTCATAAGAAGTGCCCACCACACTCCGTAGCCGTTTTTTTCAAGCACAATGCCAAAGCCTATTCCCAACACAATATAGCCACTCATAACAGGGAGAGTGTCTAAAAAAGCTCTTTTAATAAGCTTATTTTTCATATCTGTACCATTCCTTAACACTTTCATATAATCCTTTAAACCGTGCATAGCCCTTGTCGTATTTTTTACTTATAGCTTCGTTGTAGTCAATACAATCCACAACCTTTACAAGACTGTCAAAAGCTTCCTTAACGCTTTCGTACTCACCTGATGCAACCATCGCAAGGAGCGCTGCACCAAAGGAGGGACCCTCAGAACAATTGGTTTTTAAAACCTTAACTTTTAACACATTTGCCAGAACAGAGCACCAAAGGCTGCTTTTTGCACCGCCTCCGCATACTCTTACCTGGTTAATTTCTATCCCCTGCTCACGGGCAATTTCGACGCAGTCACGCAGAGCATAGCACACGCCCTCCATAACCGCCTTAAGCATATCGCTCCTTTTTGTATCCATACTCATTCCTGCATAAACGCCTCTTGCATAGGGGTCGTTATGAGGGCTTCGC
>JAFUJG010000325.1 GCA_017468215.1 Clostridia bacterium
AAAAAGTTACTTAGTATTGTTCTTGCGGTAGCAATGATTTTTGCTCTTGCAGCTTGCGGCGGTGGAACTGTTCAGGAAGACGCTACTGAAGGTGCAGCTTTAATCAAGGTTGGTATTATCAATAACGACCCCAACGAATCCGGTTACCGTACAGCTAACGATGCTGACATGAAGCGAGTATTCACAGAAGAAAACGGCTACGAAGCATCTTTCTATTATTCTCTTAAGAATGATGAACAGATAGCAGCAGCACAGAAGTTTATCCAGGACGAAGTTGACTACTTACTTATCTCCGCTGCAGGTACAGCAGGCTGGGACACAGTTTTGCAGGACGCTCAGGCAGCAGGCATTCAGGTTATCCTTTTTGACCGTACAATCGATGCAGATGAAAGCTTATATGTAGCTTCTATCGTATCCGACATGGCTCTTGAAGGCGAAACAGCTGTTAATTGGCTTGCAGGTCAGGGTCTTGAAACATACAATGTTATCCACATTCAGGGCGTTATGGGCTCCTCTGCTCAGATTGGCCGTACAGGCGCACTTGATGAAATGGTAGCAGCTAACGATAACTGGAACCTTGTTGTTCAGCAGACAGCTGAATGGAACGCTGAAACAGCTCAGCAGATTGTTCAGTCCGTTATCGACTCCGGTAAGGAATTCAACGTTGTTTATGCTGAAAATGACGACATGGCTAAGGGTGCTGTAGCAGCTCTTGACGCAGCCGGTATTACTCACGGTGTTGACGGCGATGTTATCATCATGGGCTTTGACTGTAATAAGTGGGCTCTTGAAGAACTCCTTGCAGGCAACTGGAACTATGACGGTCAGTGTAACCCCTTCCAGGCTGATTATATCGATGAAATCATCGACGGTCTTGAAAACGGTGAAGCTCCTGCTGAGAAGGTTGTAATCATGGAAGAAAAGGGCTTTGATGCAGCTACAATCACACAGGAAGACGTAGACAGCTACGGTATCTGATTTAACAGTTAAATTGTAATTATATGAACTGCACAAGCGGTACGGATATAATGTATCCGCACCGCTTGTATTACATTACGGGGAAATTTTTCTCCGTAATGTAATGCAAGATACAGCAGTTAAAACGGCTTTAATTTATAGGCGGAGGCGATTATATGGATAATCAGAACAAAATACTGGAAATGAGAGGTATCTGTAAATACTTCCCCGGGGTAAAGGCATTGCAAAATGTTAACTTTACTCTGCGTGAGGGTGAAATTCATGCTCTTATGGGTGAAAACGGTGCCGGTAAATCTACGCTTATAAAGGTGCTTACAGGTGTTTATCTTAAGGATGAGGGCAGCATTATGCTGGAGGGGAAGGCTGTTAACATAAAGTCTCCTCAGGATGCCCAGAAGGCGGGTATAAGCACCGTTTACCAGGAAATTACACTTTGCCCAAACCTTACCGTGGCAGAAAATATGTATATAGGCAGAAAGAAGGGAGCAGGGGTTAACTGGAGAGGGATGAACCAGGATGCAAAGCGTATGCTTACCTCGCTTGGTATTCCTGCCGAGCCGACACAGCAGCTTGGCTCATGCTCTATTGCTGTTCAGCAGATGGTTGCAATTGCACGTGCCGTTGATATGGAATGTAAGGTCTTAATTTTGGATGAGCCCACATCCTCCCTTGACGAGCAGGAGGTACAGAAGCTTTTCGGCCTAATGCGCAGCCTTAAGGAAAAGGGCGTTGGTATTATATTTGTTACGCATTTCCTGGACCAGGTGTATGAGGTATGCGACCGCATTACCGTGCTCCGTGACGGACAGCTGGTGGGCGAGTATCTTATTGAGGATTTGCCACGTGTTCAGCTTGTTTCAAAAATGCTGGGTAAAGAGCTGGACGATTTGTCGGATATAAAGAATTCAGACGAAAATGGTGAAAAGACCTATAGCGGTGAGAGTGTTTTCGAGGCACATAATCTTACGGGCACAACAGGCGTAGAGCCCTTTGACTTTGAAATACACAAAGGCGAGGTAAACGGCTTTACAGGGCTTTTAGGCTCAGGCAGAAGTGAGTGTGTACGAGCTATTTTCGGTGCCGATAAGACCCAGAGCGGTACAGTTAAGATGAATGGCAAAACAGTTAAGATAACAAAGCCTCTTGATGCAATGAAAAAGGGCATAGGCTATCTGCCTGAGGACAGAAAGCGTGATGGTATTGTAGGAGACTTGTCCGTACGAGAAAATATTATCCTTGCATTGCAGGTTATGAAGGGATTTTTCAAGCCCTTCAGCCGTGCCAAAGCAGAGGCATTTGCTGACGAGTACATAAAGCTTTTGGAGATTAAGACAGCCTCTACAAACACACCTATCAAGTCGCTGTCGGGCGGTAATCAGCAGAAGGTTATACTGGCACGCTGGCTTCTGACAAACCCCCAGTACCTTATACTGGACGAACCCACACGAGGTATTGACGTAGGTACTAAGGTGGAAATACAAAAGCTTGTTTTAAAGCTTGCTGCAGAAGGTAAGAGCGTAACCTTTATTTCGTCTGAAATAGACGAAATGCTCCGTACATGCTCACGCCTTATAGTTATGCGTGACAGAAAGGTTGTAGGTGAGCTTACAGGCGATGAGCTTACCCAGAATAATATTATGATGACTATTGCAGGAGGTGAGAAGTGAGATGACAAAAAAGAATAAATCAATCGGTGCAACAATAGTGGGACTGTTCCGTCATCAGCTTTTCATTCCCCTTGCGGCACTTCTTATTCTTGTGGTGTTCAACCTTATTGCAGACCCATCCTTCTTTAAGGTAAGCTTAGGTCAGAACAATGCAGGCGACCCCGTGCTTTCGGGTTATCTTGTAACCATATTCAACAACGCCTCCGAGCTGGCAATCCTTGCTATCGGTATGACATTAGTTACAGCGGCATCCGGAGGTCAGGATATTTCGGTAGGTGCAACAATTGCCATTGCAGGCAGTGTTATGCTCCGTGTTCTTTGCGGCAGTGCAGGCTCCAGACCCGAGACTATGCAGGCTCCTATTATAGTGGCGTTCCTTATTGCGTGTGTGGTAACAATGCTCTTTGGTGCATTTAATGGTGCTTTGGTTGCATACTTTAAAATTCAGCCAATGGTTGCAACCCTTATTATGTTCACAGCAGGAAGAAGTATTGCGGCATGGATTAATAATAACGAGCTTCCCATTATAAGCGATGCCGAATTCTCCTATTTCGGAAACTATATTCCGGGAATACCTGTTCCCACCCCTGTGTTTATAGCGGTGGCGTGCATGATTGTCATTGCACTTGTACTGAAATTTACAAACCTTGGCTTATACGTTCAGTCGGTAGGTATCAACTCGGAATCTTCCAGGCTTAACGGTCTTAATCCCGAGTTTATAAAGTTTATGACCTATGTGATTATGGGTCTGTGCGTTGCGGTGGCAGGTCTTATAAAGGTAAGCCGTATTTCCACAATTAACTACTCTGTAATAGCAAAGGACATTGAAATGGATGCTATCTTGGCTGTTGCTTTAGGCGGTAATGCCCTCAGCGGCGGTAAGTTCAATATGGCGGCATCGATTATGGGTGCATATGTTATTCAGTTCTTGACAACAACACTTTATAAGTTCGAGGTTGCCTCCGATGCACTTCCTGCGTATAAGGCTATTGTAGTTATTATACTTGTTGTTATGAGTGCTCCCGTTGTAAGAGAAAATATGGGAAGACTCTGGAAGAAGATTGCTCCTAAAAAAGCAGTTAAGGGGGTGCAGTAAATGGCAAAGAACGCTAAAGACTTAAAGAGAAGAGTTGGCATTTCCGATACTAATCTGCTTTTGATTATAACTATTGCGGTATTCCTGGTTATGTACATAAGCGCTGTTGTTTTCCTTGGCTCAGGCTTTACAAAGCCTCAGACCTTCTTTAACATTCTTAACGATAACGCTGCACTTATTATCCTTTCCTGCGGTATGAGTATTGTTATGATAACAGGCGGTATCGATATTTCGGTGGGTACTGTAACAGCACTTGTGTGTATGAGCTGTGCGGTGCATCTTGACCATAACGGCGGCAGCGTTTTAACTGCAATGCTTCTTGCCTTGGGAATAGGTGTTGCATTTGGTCTTGTGCAGGGATATCTGATTGCATATCTGGACATACAGCCCTTTATTGTAACCCTGGCAGGCATGTTCTTTGCAAAGGGCATGACCACAATTGTTAACTCTACCCAGTTCAACGTTGCACACGAGGGATTCAAGGCGTTAAAGGCTATACGTATTTACGTACCCTTTATGGGTGCCGTAAACAAAAAGGGCATATACGTGCCTGCATATATTGAGCCAGGTGTTATAGTGGCATTGCTGGTTGTTATTGTACTGTTTGTTCTTTTAAAATGGTCCAAGGTGGGCAGAAACTTTTACGCTGTGGGCGGAAATGTTAACAGTGCCAATATGCTTGGTATAAACGTAAAGCGAACAAAGTTTATTGCTCATATGCTGTGCAGTGTACTGGCAGGCATCGGCGGCTTTGTGTACTTTATGCACGTTGGCTCAGGCTCGGCGTCCCACGCAAGCGGTGCCGAAATGAATGCGATTGCATCAAGTATTATCGGCGGAACAATGCTTAGTGGCGGTGTAGGTAACATTGTAGGTACATTTTTTGGTGTTTTAAGCTTAAGCACTATCAAGAATATTGTATCCTCTCTGGGTCTGGATGAGGCATGGTGGACAAATATTACCGTTGCTGCAATGATTTGTGTGTTCCTTGTGGTGCAGAGTGTTGTGCTTTTGAGAAAGAATAAGAAGAAATAATCAAATAAAAAAACCTCCTACAGGATTTCCTGTGGGAGGTTTTCTGTTTGCTGTTTTATTTTGAAGCAATTAAATCGTTCATGTCGTACATGCCTGCATTTTTGCCTGCCATAAACTTTGCTGCGGCTATTGCACCCTCGGCAAATACATCACGGGAGAGTGCTGTGTGCTTAAGCTCAATAATTTCGTCATTGCCTGCAAAAATAACAGTGTGTTCACCTACAATTGTGCCGCCACGGATTGCGTGGATGCCAATTTCCTGCTTTTCACGCTTTTTGCGTACAGAATGGCGGTCATAGACATAT
>JAFUJG010000326.1 GCA_017468215.1 Clostridia bacterium
CTGCCTGTTCACCGAAGAGGTCAGTTTCTGTTTCTGTTCTGAAGTCTGTTTCAAGAACACCTGCTCTTGCACCGCCGATACCTGCAGCATATGCAAGTGCGATATCCATAGCGTTGCCTGTAGCATCCTGGTGAACAGCTACAAGACAGGGAACACCCTTACCTTCCTGGTATTCGCTTCTTACTGTGTGACCGGGGCCCTTGGGCGCAATCATAACAACGTTAACATCTGCGGGAGGAACAATCTGACCAAAATGAATGTTGAAGCCATGTGCAAATGCAAGTGTCATACCCTCACGAAGATTGGGAGCGATATCGTTCTTGTACATATTAGCCTGAAGCTCGTCATTGATAAGAATCATAACCATGTCTGCATTCTTAACAGCATCGGCTGTGTTCATTACCTTAAGACCGGCCTTTTCAGCCTTAGCCTTGCTCTTAGAGCCTTCGTAAAGACCTACGATAACGTCAACACCACTGTCGTGGAGGTTAAGCGCATGAGCGTGACCCTGAGAACCGTAGCCAATAACTGCCACTGTTTTGCCCTTGAGTAAATCAAGGTTACAATCCTTTTCATAATACATGTTTCTTGCCATTGGAAAACATCTCCTTAATATAATAAATAAAATTTAAACCGTTTTTAGTCTCTGTTTTTGAGACATTCCTTGCCACGTCCTATGGCGGTAAGACCTGTTCTTGTAAGCTCTAAAATTTCGTACTGACCCAAAAAGTCGACAAATGCGTCAATCTTACTGGGCTCGCCTGTGAGCTGAACTGTAATGGATTCAACACCAAGGTCAATAATTTTGCCTCGGAAAATATCAACAGAAGTCATAATATTTGCAATTGTGTCCTTGGGAACAGCAATTTTTACAAGCATCATTTCACGGAAAACAGAGTTAGATTTTTCCATAACCTGGATTTTCTTTACATCGTGAAGCTTACCAAGCTGCTTCACAATCTGCTCCTTTGTTGCATCGTCGCAGGTGGAGCAAACAGTAACTCGGGAAAATTTGGGGTCCTCTGTTACGCCAACAGTTAACGAGTCAATGTTAAAGCCACGGCGAGCAAAGAGAGAGGATACACGGGTAAGTACACCAGAGTGGTTAGTTACCAACGCACTGATTACGAAAGATTCTGCCATAATTAGTTGTCCTCCTTCTTCATAATAATATCAGATATAGAGCCGTTAGCCGGAATCATGGGAAGCACGAACTCGTCAGAGTCGATACGGCAGTCAATAAGGGAGAAACCTTCTGAGTTGAATGCCTTTTCGCAGGCTTCCTTAAGCTCCTGGGGAGTAGAGGCAATAAAGCCTTCGCCGCCCATAGCCTCGGCGAGCATTTTGTAGTTTGTTTTTCGGTCAAGAGTTGTTTGGGAATAGTGCTTGTCGTAGAAAACTGTCTGCCACTGACGAACCATACCCAGAACGTTATTATTCATAAGAATAACCTTTACAGGCAGGTTGTAGCGGGCACAGGTTGCAAGTTCGTTAAGGTTCATATGGAAGCTGCCGTCTCCTGTAACCATAACTGTGGTTTTCTTATCGTTTGCAATACAAGCACCGATTGCAGCACCCAAGCCAAAGCCCATTGTACCAAGACCGCCGCTTGTTATAAGCTTGCGGGGAGCCATAAAGTCATAAAACTGTGTAACCCACATCTGGTGCTGACCAACGTCTGTTGCAACAGGGGTGGAGTCAGCTGTATGCTTACGTACTGTTTCTAAAATAACCTTGGGGTTCATTTCGTTAGGCTGTACAATACGTGAATATTCCAAATCCTTATACTCTTTAACCTCCTGTGTCCATTCGTCGTGAGAGAGTGAGCCAACCTTTTCGGTAAGAGCGTCAAGAACAGGAGCAAGAGCACCTACAATGCCAACATTACAGGGGATATTCTTGTTGATTTCAGCCTCGTCGATATCAATGTGGATAATTTTTGCATTGGGGCAGAACTTAACCTTGTTGCCTGTAGCACGGTCAGAAAAACGTGTGCCGATTGCAACGATAAGGTCAGCAGAGTACATGGATTTTGTTGCGGCAAATCTGCCATGCATACCAACCATGCCCAAAAATGCCTTATGGCTGCGGGGAACAGCAGAAATACCCATCATGCTTGTACCGATAGGCGCATCAATTGCTTCGGCAAACTTTAAAAGACGGTCAGATGTATCCGACAGCACAACGCCGCCACCTGCAAAAATGAAAGGCTTCTTAGCTTCCTTAATAAGGCTTACAGCCTTTTCAATATCATTTTCGTCGTATTCGGGAACAGGCAGAAGGGAAACAGGGGGGTGAGGAACATACTCACACACTGCGTTCTGAATGTTCTTGGGAATATCGATAAGCACAGGACCGGGTCTGCCGCTGGAAGCAAGGCAGAACGCCTCACGGATTGTATCCGCAAGCTCTGTAACATCCTTAACAATATAGTTGTGCTTTGTAATGGGCATTGTAACGCCTGTAATGTCAACCTCCTGGAAGCTGTCCTTGCCAAGTAAGCTCATTCCTACGTTACCTGTGATTGCCACCATGGGAGTAGAGTCAAGAAAAGCAGTTGCAATACCTGTTACAAGGTTTGTTGCACCGGGACCTGAAGTTGCAATCACCACGCCAACCTTGCCCGAAGCACGTGCAAAGCCGTCAGCTGCGTGAGCTGCACCCTGCTCGTGGCTTGTTATGTAATGAGTAATTTTGTCACTACGCTGATAAAGAGCCTCGTAAATATCGAGGACTGCGCCGCCGGGATAACCGAAAATAGTGTCAACACCCTGCTCGATTAAGGTTTCAACCAAGATTTCCGAACCTTTAAGCTGCATAAAAACACCTCCGTTATGTGTTGAAAAAATAAAAACCTTGCAGAACATCCTGCAAGGTTAAATAATCATTAGAGGGAAATGACCTTTGAATATCCTGCGAGATGTGCATTAAAAGAAACGCCGTATGCTAGTGCAAGCACGACGATGCTTATAATGACAAAAAATGCAGAGAACATCATATTTACCCCTTTTTTGATATGATTTGTGGTTTAGTTTAGCACCAAAAAAGCTTTTTGTCAACTCTAAAATACGTTTTTTTATAAAAAACAGAAGAATATGGGGTTTGTTGTGCAATAATTTCTTGATAAAAGGAAGTTTTTATTTTATAATAGAAATAATAATGCTTGGTGAGGTATGGCTATGGCAAAGAAGGATAAAAAAAATTATATAGCTTATGCGGATGTGGCACGACTGCTTTCTGCTTTTGCAGTGGTACTTTTGCATGTTTCCGGAGCAAGGCTTATCCGTGAGCCTATCGGCAGTGCGAACTTCTGGTGGGCTGCATTTTTCGACTGTGCGACACGGTGGTCTGTGCCGCTGTTTATCATGCTCAGCGGTATGCTGTTCCTTAATAAAAGAAAAACCCTTAATATAAAAACCCTTTACAC
>JAFUJG010000327.1 GCA_017468215.1 Clostridia bacterium
ACGAAAGAACCCTTGCACTTCTTATTGAAAAGTATGCAGGTGCGTTCCCCACATGGATGGCTCCCGTTCAGGTTAAGATTTTGCCTATCGGCGAAGGTCACCGTGAATACTGCCGTGAGCTTAATAACCGCCTTATCAATATGGGTATCAGAAGCGAATGTGATGACCGCAGCGAAAAGATTGGTTATAAGATTCGTGAGGCTCAGCTTGAAAAGGTTCCCTACATGCTTGTTGTAGGTGACAAGGAAGTTGAAGACGGTGCTGTTGCGGTAAGAAGCCGTAAGGAAGGCGACAGGGGCAGCATGAAGGTTAACGACTTCATCCTTGCACTTATGGACGAAATCGCAAACAAGACAAGATAAAATGTATACAAATCTCCTTTGCAGTAAAGAATACCTGCAAAGGAGGTTTTTTGTTTATGAAAAAAGTGATATCTTTCATTATTGTATGTACATTGCTTCTGTCGGGAGCTTTTGTTTACAACAACCAATCCCGTGACGCACTTTCACGTCTGGGGTCAACAGGCAGCGAGGTTACAAAAATCCAGACCCGACTTAAAAACTGGGGCTATTACCAGGGTGCAATCGACGGTAAGTACGGCTCACAAACCGTAAAGGCGGTAAAAGATTTCCAAAGGAAAAACGGTTTAACTGCAGACGGAATTGCAGGAAGTGCCACTCTCAGTGCCATGGGAATATCCTCATCCTCATCGACCTCGTCCAGCAATGATGTGTATCTTCTTGCCAGAGCAATTAATGGTGAGGCACGTGGTGAGCCTTACTCGGGGCAGGTTGCCGTGGGTGCGGTTATTTTAAACCGTGTAAAGCATCCCTCCTTCCCAAATACGGTTGCAGGCGTTATTTATCAGCCCGGAGCATTTACCGCAGTTGACGACGGACAGATTGATGCGGCGATGACCTCGTCCTGCGAAAGGGCAGCCAGAGATGCCCTTAACGGATGGGACCCTACAGGCGGTGCGATTTATTATTATAACCCTGTTACCGCAACAAACAAGTGGATAAGGTCACGGCCTATCATACTCACCATAGGTAAGCATGTTTTTTGCAGTTGACAAAATCCCGTTCCTTTAATATAATTGTGGTATCATAATTTTATTAAAGGAGTTTTTCAAATGGCAGATATCAACAACAATGAAGATATGAACATGGAAGAATACGAGCCTGAAATGGTTACTCTCTATGACGAAGATGGCGGCGAGATTGAACTTGAGCTTCTGGATGTTATCGAATATGAAGGCGACAGCTATGCGGTTATGCTTCCTCCCGAAGATGACGAAGTAGTTATTATGCTTTTGGAAGAACTTAACGACGAGGAAGATGTTTACGCTCCTGTTGAAGATGACGATACACTTACAGCTGTATTTGAAGTGTTCAAGGAAAAGTACAAGGATGAATTCAATTTCGAAGACTAAAAAAGAGCACCCATGAGGGTGCTCTTTTGATTTGTTGTTATATCAAAAAAGGGGATTTGCCGTGAGCAAATCCCTTTTTATTTGGTTTTCGTAGAGTAAATAACTTTATGAAAAAATCCCCGGAACGTTCATTTTAAAGAACATTCCGGGGATATCTACGA
>JAFUJG010000328.1 GCA_017468215.1 Clostridia bacterium
ATGAGTAATTTATCACCCGCCAGAGAAGCGGCACTTAAAACCTTATATGCCGTATCTGAAGACGGCGCATATCTGAATATTGCAATAAACGACATTATCGGACGCATGAACCTTTCTGACCGGGATGCGGCATTGTGCACCGAAATAGTATTAGGTGTGGAAAGGAACAGGCTGTTTCTTGATAATATTATTACAAACCTTTCCACCATAAAGCTTAAGAAGATTTCCCCCTGGATTTTAAACATAATCCGAATGGGCATCTACTCCTTAAGGTTTTTGGAAAAAATTCCTCCCAGTGCCACCATTAACGAATGTGTCAAGCTTGCAAAAAGATACGGCCATGCAAAAAGCTCGGGCTTTGTAAACGCAATTTTGCGTCGCAGCATATCAAGCGGCGACTTTTTGCCCGAGGAAGGCACGGTGGAGTATTTGTCTGTTTTTTACTCCTATCCCGAGTGGATGGTGCGAAAATGGATGAAAGAGCGTGACGATGTGGTGTCCCTTCTTAAAGCAGGTAACACCGCACCGCCTACATATCTGAGAAAAAATCTTTTAAAGGGTGATTTTGAAATCCCCGAAGGTATAGAAAAAGCTCCTATCGGCAAAAATGCCTACATCTATAAAAAGGGCGGTGCATTCCACGGCTCGCAGTTGCAAAGAGAAGGGTATTTTTCCGTGCAGGATGTTGCCAGCCAGCTGGCGGTTGAGGCTCTTGACCCCAAAGCGGGCATAGACGTACTTGACCTGTGTGCAGCTCCCGGCGGGAAAAGCGAATATATTGCCGAAATTATGGGCAATAAGGGCAGAGTATTATCCTGTGACCTTTATCCCCACAAAACAGAGCTTATCGACAAAAGCTGTGAAAGGCTTGGCATAAAAATTGTTCAAACACGTGTCAACGATGCAGAAAAGTTTAATCCCGAATTTGAAAACGGTTTCGACAGAGTGCTTCTTGACGCACCCTGCTCGGGTCTTGGCATTATCCGCCGTAAGCCCGACATAAAATGGAGCAAGGGTGCTGCCGATATTTCGGCTCTGGCACAAACCCAGTACAGGATGCTCCGTCACGCCATGCACTACGTTAAAAAGGGCGGCATACTTGTGTATTCCACCTGCACCATAAGCAAAATGGAAAACGAGCAGACCGTGAAAACCTTCCTGCGTGAAAACAAAAACTTCGAGGCACTTTGTGACGATAATATGCCGCAAGGATATATACAGCTTTTGCCCGACAAGTATAATACAGACGGATTTTTTATAGCGAGGTTTATTAGGCGTGATTAATCTTTGTGATTTTACATTAGAGGAGTTAACTGAATATTTTAAAAACCTGGGCGAAGCCTCCTTCCGTGCAAAGCAGGTATTTTCTTTTATCGCAAAGGGCTGTGAATCCATCGACGATTTAACCTGCCTTTCCAAGGCCTTGCGTGAAAAGCTCAAGTGTGAATGTGAGATTTTCCTTCCCAAGGTGGAAAGAAAGCTTGTATCAAAAATTGACGGTACCATAAAATATCTTTTAACACTTTCCGACGGTAATATTATCGAAACCGTTGCAATGAAATACCATCACGGTATTTCAGTATGTGTTTCAAGCCAGGTAGGCTGTGCCATGGGTTGCACCTTCTGTGCTTCAACCTTAGGCGGCAGGGTACGTAACCTTACCCCGGGGGAAATTACAGGGCAGATTATCCGTGTTGGGAAGGACTTAGGTGAGAGAGTGTCGAATATAGTAGTAATGGGGATTGGCGAGCCCTTCGACAACTATGAAAACCTTATAAAGTTCTTAAAAAATATAAACAATCCCGAGGGCGTTAACTTAGGCTACAGGCATATTACCGTGTCAACCTGCGGAATTGTTCCCAAAATTATTGATTTCGCCAACCAGGGCATGAGCGTTAACCTTGCAGTGTCGCTCCATGCACCTACCGACGAATACCGAAAGGCAATAATGCCTATTGCAAAAAAGTACTCTTTAAATGAGCTTTTGGACGCCTGCAGATATTATTTTAACAAAACAGGCCGTCGCATTACCTACGAATATGCACTTATCGAGGGTAAAAACAGCTCAGACGAGTGTGCAAGGCTTTTGATAGAGCTCTTTAAAAACGACAACTGCCACATTAACCTTATCCCTGTTAACGATGTTAAGGAGCGTGGTAATGTGCGTGTTTCGAAAAAAAGGGTTGAAGAATTTAAAAACATGCTTACCCGCTCTCACGTAACGGCAACAGTACGCCGTGAGTTGGGTAGCGATATATCGGCATCATGCGGACAGCTAAGAAATAGTGCAATAGAGCAGTGATGCGATGAAAACGGAGGTGGTCTTAATGGAATATGCTGCATTAACAGATGTGGGAATGAAAAGGCATAACAATGAGGACTCATATATTATCAATGAGGTAAACAAGGACAAAATTTTTATAGTTGCTGACGGCATGGGCGGTCATAACGCAGGCGAAATTGCCAGCTTGGAGGCATGCAGGATGATTGAAAGCTTCATCATTAACTCTACAGGCGACGATATCGAAAGCATCATGCGTGAAGGCGTTCAAAAGGCAAACCGTGAGCTTTTTATCCGTGCAGCGGAAGATGAAAAGCTCAACGGCATGGGCACAACCATTGATGTATGCGTCATAAAGGACGGCGTGCTTCATGTGGCACACGTGGGCGACAGCAGGGTTTATCTTATAGACGAAAATTCTATCGAAAAAATTACAAAGGACCACAGCGTTGTAGGAATGATGATTGACTCGGGAACACTTACCGAGGAACAGGCAAAGGTGCATCCTCAAAGGCACTATATAACAAGAGCAGTAGGCACCACTATGACTGTTGAGGTTGATATTGAACAGCGAAGTATACATAGCCCTCAGAAGATACTTATGTGTACAGACGGTCTGACAAACATGGTTTCAAAAGAAGAAATCCACCGCATTGTAAACGGCAATGAAAGCGTGTCGGCAGCAGCGAGTGAGCTTGTCAGCAAGGCAAAAGAAAACGGCGGCGACGATAACATTACCGTTATTTTGCTCAACATCTGACAAAAGGAGGATAAGTGACTATGATTGGAAATGTATTAAGTAACCGTTACGAACTGGTGGAAAAGGTCGGCGTTGGCGGCATGGCTATTGTTTACAAGGCTATGGACAGACTTTTAAACCGTTACGTTGCAGTAAAGCTTTTAAGAAGCGAATACCAGGGCAATGAAGAATTTATCAGAAGATTTAATATCGAGTCTCAGGCGGCGGCAAGCTTGTCCCATGCAAATATTGTACCCATATATGACGTAGGTCAGAGCGGTGACGAGCAGTATATCGTTATGGAATTTATCGAAGGCAAAACCTTAAAGGATTATATTGCCGAAAAGAAGGGCAACATCTACTGGAAGGAAGCCACCGATATTGCCATGCAGATATGCTCGGCATTGGAGCACGCACACTCAAAGCACATCATACATAGAGATATAAAGCCTCAGAACATTATGCTCAGCAGTGACGGTATTATCAAGGTTACTGACTTTGGTATTGCCAGAGCCGCATCAGGCGGTACCATGACCATGGAAACCATGGGCAGTGCTCATTATCTTTCTCCCGAGCAGGCACGTGGCGGATATACCGACCAGCGAAGCGACATTTATTCCTTCGGCGTGCTTTTGTATGAGCTTTATACAGGCAAGCTTCCCTTTGACGGCGACTCGGCTGTTGCAGTAGCTATGCAGCATATGCAGCTGGAGCCTGCAAAGCCCAGAAGCATACGTGAGGATTTGCCCAAGAGCATTGAAAATATCATCCTTAAGGCAATGAGCAAGGAGCAGAGG
>JAFUJG010000329.1 GCA_017468215.1 Clostridia bacterium
AGCAACGCTCGTCGGGCTTCTTAACTAAAGTGCACTTCAGTCCAGATAACCAAAATGAAAGACAGGTCCTTTGGACCTGCCTTTCGTTTTGGTTGCGGGGGCGGGATTTGAACCACACGACCTTCGGGTTATGAGCCCGACGAGCTACCAAGCTGCTCCACCCCGCGATATTGAACTGTTTGCTGTCAGCTTTATTAATATAACATGAAAAATATGTTTTGTCAACACTTTTTTTATTTTCATTATGATTATATGCTTTTTTTGGAGATTTATTCGCACATTTTTAATTTGCACTGATGCTTGCTTTATGTTATACTGTCATCAGGTGATTTTATGTACGATATATCCTTTGTGAACGCAGGCTACAATGTTGCAGAGCCGATGAATATTCATTTTGACTATACAACCCCAAGGCATCTTTTTCTTTATTTTCAGGGTGATGTTACCGTAAACGGCAAGGCCGAAAAGGCAGGTGCCTGCATTATTTACAGTGCAAACTCCCCACGTGATTACATAACAGGGCAAGGCTTTGTAAACAGCTACATGAGCTTTACTGCACCAAGTGAGCTGTTTTCTAAGTTAGGCATTAAAACCGACAGGGTTTTTTATCCGTCCAACTGTGCAGATATTAACGCTATTCTCTTTGATATATGCTCGGAGAACGTAACACGTGAAAAGGGCTTTGAGGAAAAGTTTTATTCGCTTATACTGAACCTTCTTGTAACAGCTGCCCGAGGCTCAAATCCTGTGAAGACCGATAAGGTGTACGACTTAAAGAGCCGTATTTCGGCAGTACGTACCGCTTTTTTATCAGACATTGTAAATCCCCCATCCTTTGACGCTCTGCTCTGTGAGGCAAACATATCCCGCACACAGGGCTACAAGCTGTATTCCATGTTTTTTCATACCTCACCTAAGGAGGACCTTATATGGGCAAGGCTGGAAAAGGCACGCTCTCTTATCCGTTCGGATGCCAACATTAAAATTTACACAGTTGTGGAAACATGCGGGTTTTCTAACGTTTCGCACTTTTTCCGCACCTTTAAAAACCGCTACGGCTACACTCCCAAGGACTATGCCAACGCAATAAAAAACACACCGACAGACCGCTGAGGATATCGGTGTGTTTTTTTACGTTCTTTTATACAGGCTGTCGGGTTATGTTATCCACCTCATATAGAGTATATAAGCTGGGGTTTTCCGATTGTCCGCCTGAGCTTTTAGCAATAACATAGGTTTTTCCCGGTGCAAGAATATCGTGTGAAAAATCAAAACCGAACATATCACCATTGCTTGTTCCGACATCAAAATTTTCTATAGTGCTTAATTCAGATAAATTAATAACACAGCTCCAACCGCACCATGTTTTTTCGGGCAGCCATATATTAAGGTCAAGCACACCCTTTGCAACAATTTCCTTAATGTTTTCATCTAACTTTAATGTTGTCGTATCTTCTACAAAAACAATGTCGCTTTTGCTCTCGACAATCTGTGAGCCAACCTCGCTCCAGGCATCGGCCCACGTATTGGCGCTCATCCAACCACGACGCATATAAATTTTTGAATTTACCACATCGAATGCAATCTGCACACGGTGGTTTCGGTTAAGACTTTGGGCATCGGTTGCCATGCCGTTAAACACCATGATTACCCAGGATGTATGGTTATCGTTCACAACAGGAGGGTGTCCGCCACAATCCTTTTTAATACCGCCAAGATAAACACCTGTGTTAAAAAGCCAGTTTGTCTGCCAGCCCTCGGCAGGGTCGGGGGTGTTAAACACGTCAAGCTTGTCCTTCTTCCAGTAAGCATTAATCAAATCGGAAAGATATGCCTTGTCTGTAGAGCTCATAAGTCCGTCCACGCCACCTTTAGGGCTGTATTTTCCGTCGGAATTTTTCTTGTCGGACGCTTTTGCCTCAAAGGTAGGTATATGCACAAGCCTTGTGCCTGTCCAAACCACATAATCACGTAAGCTTAAATACCCATTTGCTCCATCAATGATGTATTTACTGTCATATGCCGTACTGCCTGCCTCACTTGCGGTTGTTCGCACATAAAACCAGCTGCCTGTGAAATCGTCTGTCATGCAGTTGGCAAGTGTACCGTACAGGTTGCCTTCTCGGTCGCACACGCTGTCACTGTCCACATACCATGTGTGTCCGCAGAGCCGTTTTGCCACATTGGTCAGGATTTCATTTCTACCTATGGCACCGCTTTCCCTTATCCATTCCTCCTCCGTGCCTTTGTAGCCGTATCGCAGGGCGATTTCATATGCACTTTCACCACGGAATGGCATTTGTATGTAGCCTTTTATTGTATCACTCAAACTCATGCACCGCCTTTCTTACAATAAACTTCCCCTCTACTGCTGTGTACCTTTCGCCTGTTGCCTTTTCAACTGCAATGTCGTACACGTATTCTCCCGATTTAACGTTTTGAGTATCTTTTGCATCAAGCACAATTTTTTCGCCTGTTTTTTCCAGTATCACAGGGTAGTAGCCTTCCTTTTTATGTTTTACCGAAAACCGCACTACATCGCTTCCTGAGGGAACAAATTCTGTTCCGTCACCGTTTTCAAGCTTTACAAGAAAATGGCCGCTGTCGCCCTTTGTGATGGTTATATCGTTGTTTTCAACAAAAAACATCCTCTCACCTCCGCCTATACAATACCACAGAGGAATGTTTCATTTCGTCCCAAGAAAAAAGTGTGTCAAAAGACACACCTTTTAAATTACATATATTTATATTTTTTACCCATTGTGATAAAGAAGACAACCGCTACCGCCACGCTTAAGATTTCTGTTGCAGGGCTGGAGAGCCATATACCGTCAAGCTGTAGGAATATGGGCAGTATAAGTACCATTGCAACCTGGAGGGCAACTGTTCGCAAAATACTCAACACAGCCGAAACCACGCCGTTATTAAGTGCGGTGAAAAAGCTGGATGCAAAAATGTTTACACCGCAGCCTAAAAATGCCACAGAAAACAACTTAAAGCCACGTACTGTCATATCATAAAGCTCTTTATCGTAGCCTATAAAAATTTTTGACAAGGGGGTTGAGAGCAAAAATGACGAAACCGTCATTATAATGCCTGTAGCACACATAAGGATAATGCTCTTTTTAAACACACCCTTAAGCTCACGCTCGTTGCCTGCAACGTAGTTGTAGCTTATTATGGGGGAACTTCCGATTGCGTAGCCGATGAAAATTGACACAAACATGAACTGCAGATACATTATAACCCCATAGGCTGCAACGCCG
>JAFUJG010000330.1 GCA_017468215.1 Clostridia bacterium
AAACCCTGTTCCCGGCATTGCTTACAGTATTTATAAAGTTGCTTGCCGCATTCCTTGCACCTGTTCTAAATCCGTTACCAAGTACAGGCTTGCTTGCATCCTTTGCAGACAAATCAACATTGTCATAAAATCTGCTGTACAGAAAATCACTTTTACTAATGTGCTCATTCCAACCACCGAAAACATAACTAAGCCCACTGCTTCCGCCCTCGGATGCAAGCTCCTGGGCAATAACCGCAAGCCCTCTGGTCCATACCGAGAAATTGGAAAATGGTGTTCTTATGTTCCAGCTTATCTGGTTTCGTCCGATATTACCCATGCCCTTACGCCATATTTTAGAAGCACGCCTGCCAATAAGGTTCTGCACCATTCTGTCAACACTATGTTGCTTGCCTGCCATCTGATTGCCCCACTCACGAAGCCATAACACAAAGTTCGACAGCGCATAAGGATTATTGCTATCCTTGCTGTACTTTTCTCTTATATGGTTTTCAGCCATTCTCGCCTTTGTGATGTCGCTCGTATGATAAATGTACTGCAACGCCGCATTTATGTAAACATCCGCACCGAATATTGCATCACTATCTGTCTTGTTGCCTGTTCTTTCGTTAAAGTACGGATTATACTTGCTGTTCGGTCTGAAGCTTTCCGTCAAACCGTTTATTGCCGTCGGGAGCTGGACAATGAACAAGTTTCCAAGCTCTGTTATAGCATCATCCTTCTCAAAGTGAGGGAAATAATCCATCTCAACCTTACCGCTTCTCGGGTTGTACTTCTTACCTCTCTGCACCAGATTCCACGCCTGCTGCAATATCGGAACTCTGTCTTTAGCAATCCACCTGCTCTCGCTCCACTTTACGTATCTTGTAAACTGTGCACCATGGTCTGCTAATGCCTGCACAATACCCTCGTTAAGGTTAAAGCTCTTTGCCGCCTCAGCAACACCCACGGTCTTTATCTTAGCTTTAACCTCCGCAAGGTGCTCCTGCACCCATCTTGCGTTATCGAGCATATATCTGAATGACCGTCTTTCACTTTCTGTAAGGGTTAACGGAGGTGCCACAAACTCACCTTTGCCTTCAATAAACCTTCTGCGGTTCGCTTCTTCAAGCAGTGGCTTATAAACCTGTTCCGTCATCACCTTTGCAGCATTAACAACCTTTTCTCTTTTATCAAACGGAATATCAAGCTCAGTAATCCTGCCCTCACCATAGTCCTGTATAAGTGCACTTTCTTCGCTGCCTGCCTTAATACCCAAATCCTTAACAATCTGCCTGTACTCTTTTGCCGCTTGCTTTAAGCGAGCCTCGTTGGCATCCTTACCTCTGATAAGTATATCCTTCAACTTATCGCTAAGCAGGATAAAGTAATCATCCTTCTTATCTCCTGTTACACCATGCCTTCCTGTATCCCGAAGGTCATTTATTCTGCATATCTTATCAATAATCCTCTCGGGAGTATCAGTCTGCATATTGACATGGTTTATCTCCCTCATCTGCCCGGAATAATAGAACAAATGCTTCAACACATCATTAAACAGCTGCTTATGTCGCCTCTTAAGCTTTTCAGGGCTTGCAGTAACCTTTTTATACAGTTCACTGAGTTCTCTTATCTTCTCACGGTCCTCAGCATTTCTCCACTTCTCGCCCAGCTCTCCTTCTGTCAACTCACCCTCACTTAAAAGATGTGCCGCCATAACCATGTTCCTTGTCATGTTGTTAGCGTTCATGTAATCGTCTGCTTCTCTTGCCGCCCTCTGGCTGTCTGCAACCTCAAGCCTTTCTGCATCTAATTCAGCAGCAGTATGGAAGCAGAAGTCACCTGTCACGCCACGCTCATTTGCCTTGGTAAAGTGCGGCAAAATCCACTCAAAAAACCTCAGTTGTTCCGCACGGTACTCGTCCTCGAGTGTAACCTTCTGAACGTCATCTGTTTCTGCATCAATCGCATCAGCCATCTCATTCAAGCGTGCAACCGTCGCCGTCACATTCGCCTGGCTCACAGGCTCCCTTGTGTAAAGGGAACTGTCAGCTTCGCTAACTGAGGGATTGTTCTGAGTTGCTTCCTCTCTCGCTCTTTCAACCTCACTAATGGCACCAACCGCACCTCTTTCAGCCTGGTCAATCAGCTCTGTTACATTACCTATGTTAAGCATCGGAGCCTTGTCTTTATTCCTGAGTTTTTCTCTTGCCTCTTTTATCGCAAGCAATCTGTCCTGTACACTGTCAGCCTCTGCAAGCTGTGCTCCCATGTTAACAAGCTCCTCGTACATAACATCAACGCCAAGGCCTTCCGTTCTGCTCCAGCCTCCAACACCGAATATGCTTGACAATTCCCTCGCCGTCAAATCCTGACTGTCCTCTTTTGTCACCAATACCTTGCTACCGCTATTTCTCATGCCCTTAAAGTATTGGCTCAACACATCATCGCTTGCGTCAGCCTCTCCGTAGTAAATCATGTCGTTCTTAAGTATGGAATCACGCAGCTTCTCTCTCCATGCTTTCGCTTTCGTCTCATCGCCACGAGCTACGCTGTCAGCCAAGCCCTGCATCGCCTGCACAGTTTCATCGCTTATCTTAACGCCGAGCTTTTCTTCAATGCTCGCCTGCATTTCTTTGTAAAGCTTGTACGTCCTGTCCTCATACTGTGCCTCACTCTTAGGCACAGGCATGGAGAATTTAACTTTTCTCGACAAATTATCCCCCTTGACATCAGCGTCTCCCTGTGATACAGTATCTATAGAAGAAGCTGTACTACTGAGCGTTTCGGACGTGGAGAGCGGGGATTTTGCATCGCTTGCAGTAGCAAGGCTTCTTTTTCTTTTGTACATTGTTTGTACCGTAACATCCCGATGCTTTCTTGATACATATGTCGCTACAAAGATTTTGCCGTCAATTAACTTTTCAAAATAAATCAACGGCTTTCCCTCGTATAACTTGTCTGATAAAACAACATTATCGGGACTTGTAATGACTAATGGTATTTTCTTTAAATCTTCAATAGTGATTGCTTCCTGTCCTCTGGTTGCCTCTTTTGTAACATCGCCATGCGAATATAAAAGAATTTTTCTGATTTCAGAAGCTCTGAGAACTATGTTATAACCATCTATATCAACACCTGTTTTGTCAAATATCATTTTTGAAACATCAGTCCGCACCTTACCAAAATACATTTTTTTGTTTGTATTTTGATTATTTAAAGCATCTAACACGAATTTATTGAACTGCTCATCGTTTTCGTAAACAACTATTGTATTACTCTTTTCCCAGTTTTTCTTTTCGTGCGCTGTATAAGGCACTGCCCCACTGTCAACTGCCTCCTTGGCAGTTTTTTTACTGTCTTCCACTCTATCTGAATTGGACTCACTATAATCCGCAAAAACAGTGTTTTCATCCCCTCTCGCAGGCATACTGTTCCTGCGTGCTTCCGCTGTCATATTCACTCGCTTAGATGCATCTCTCGCCTCAATCTCGCCCGCAGTATTTATATAAAGTTCTTCTGCTGTCCTTCTGTTCCGATACATATCTTCAAGCTCGCTATTTACCTTGAGTATTTCCTTACGTAGTTCATACAGCTCCGAAGAATGTTCCTTCACATACTCGTTCGTCATTTTTTCATAATCTTCAATTGTTATCTCTCCTCGCTCCAACTTAGAAAGCAACTCATTAAAGTAATCGGAAAAACCAATAGCTTCATACAGAGGGTTAGCTTTGCTATACAATTCATCACGTTGCTGTTCAAGCATTTTCGTGTGTTCCTTATTGCTTTTAAATTGTTTGGAATACCTTTCTTCCCAATACTCCTCACTTGAACCATTTGCAAAGCCTTCTTTTTCTTGAATCCAATGCTGGATTTCATGGATCAGGCTTCTTTTGTATTTATCAACATTTTCTCTTTCTGCCAAACTTATCTTTTTTGTTTTTAGAGAGAAAGAACTTCGTCTTATGTTTTCATCAAACATCACTTCAACATCTCTTAACTCAGGATACGCTTCATACAGCTTATCATGCTGAAAATACGCCGCAAGCCTGTTTTGAACATTTGCACCATCGCCCTCCTTACCATTTTCTCGGAAAGTATCCTTCCACGTTTTGCGCAGGTTGCTGTATTCTTTACTCTCCTCTGCAGTCAGTTTTCGTCCTCCGGGTAAACCGAGTGTATACTTTTCTTGTATATCAAAAAGCTCACGGTATCTTGCATAATCGGGATGCTCTTTTTTAAACACCAAATCCCCTCTGCGTGAAAATTCTGCATCCTCGTCACTTATTTCAAATCTCCACTTACCGTCAACACCTCTATACCAGCCTGTCTCACGGAGTGTTTCTTCTGCACTTACACCGCTTCGCTCCATCATTTCAGCACGTTCAAGTGCACTCATGTCCGCAGTTTCTGCTCTCGGGCCAGCAAAGGAAAATTTAACTCCTTCACCCGACAAATTATCCCCCTTGACATTCGCTTCTCCCTGTGATAAACTGGCTTTGGAAGCAAGGGTGATGTCTCGGCTCTCACCGATGGAAACATCGGTCATCCGAGAGGTGGTAGCCTTTGTTTCTTTTTTTGTATCAACTTTGCTACCATCCCATAAAACTACTCTAAGGCTCTTATATCTATACCCTTTAATTACTTTCAATGTTATTCCAACATTACACCTTTGCTCGTCTAAGATAATCGGAGCTCCTATCGTAACTGTTCGCATATTTCTGTTTTTGTGGTCTATATGTTCACCTATTACAATTCCTCTTTTCAACGCCCTATGAATTGCAAAGTAAGCAGAATATTCAGCATCATTATTCACATAATCTAAACCTCTGTTTATGTCATCTTCGATAAGGTTAATAACACCAAACCCTTGTTTGTCTATAACCATTCCCTTGGACTTTATATCCTGCAATACTTCTGATACAATCTGTGCCTTTGTCTTATTTCCCATTCTGCGCAACGATATACTTACAATGGGTTCCATAGCATTTAACACATCAAGATTGGCTCTTATCTGTTCTTTAATACTCTGTTCCTCGCCGTCTGTAGCTGAAAATTTCACCTCACCATCTGCCCTCGAGGCAGTTTTTTTATTGCCTACTTCATGATAAGCCTTCACAAGTGCCTGGTGAACAGCCTTCGCATCGTTGATATACTGCAAAGCCTTGCCCGCCTCATAGGTTCCACGCATTTTTCTTACAGCTGTAGTGAGCTTTATAATAACGCTCCTCACCGCTTCTGCAATAGCTTTTATCTTGCTTTTCTTAACATCAACCGCTTCTTCCCCCTGCATTATTGCATTAATAAGGCTCTGGCTGTATTCGGTATTTATAAACATATCACCTGCAACATCTGCTGCAAATTCTTCAAACATTGCATCCTTATCAAAGCTCTTATATGCACCTTCGTAACGGCTCTCATAATCCGCTTCCACTTCTCGGGAAAATCTTATGTCGAACTGTTCCTTTACCACCTTTGCAAAATCGGCGTAGGCTTCAGGGCTTGTGTTCTTAAGCACGTGCACAAATTCATGACCAAGTGTCTTCTTCACAGGGTCAACGCCGTTAATGTTTATGTAAATGTCCGTACCAATTGTGGCACCATCAGCCACCTTTGTACCATCCTCAGCCTTAGCATCTGCCGCACTGAAAAACTTCACATGAAAGCCTTCATCCGCAAGAGTTTTTACAAAACGTATGTCGGCAAGCTTCTCATCAGCAAGCTTCTTCGTTTCTTTCCAGTCCTGTTTTTCATTGCTGAGGGCAGCTCTGCCTCTGGGCTCTGCTGCGTTAATAGCCCTCAGCTCTGCATCGGCAATCCTTACAGCCTCGTCAGCTGTCATAACCTCAGCAGTAGGTATGTGAGCACGCAGTACATCATCGTCAGTCTTCGCTGTCTGTAATGCACGTACCTTCTGTATCCTGTCAATCTCGCCCTGGATTTCGTTCTTTACACTTTCGTCCTCCGTCCTTGCCTTTGTAGACTCAAGGTCACTTACA
>JAFUJG010000331.1 GCA_017468215.1 Clostridia bacterium
GCTGTGTATAAATCCATGGAATTCGTCGGTGAAGGTGTTGCGAATCTGAGCATGGATGACCGTTTCACAATTGCAAACATGGCAATTGAAGCCGGCGGCAAGAACGGCATTTTTGTTGCTGACGAAAAGACAATTGCATATATGGAAGAAGCAGGTGTTAAGGAATACACAACATATGCACCAGATGCCGACGCCCCCTATGAGTACGTAATGGACATTGAGCTTAGCGAAGTGCCCTTTATGGTAGCGTTTCCTCATCTTCCTTCCAACGGTAAAACTGCCCAGGAGGCTGAAAGCTTAAAGGTTAAGCTTGACCAGGTTGTAATAGGCAGCTGTACAAACGGCAGAATTACGGACCTTCGTATTGCTGCAGAAGTGTTAAAGGGCAAAAAGGTAAAGGAAAATCTCCGTGTTATCGTTATCCCTGCAACACCCAAGATTTATAAGGAAGCTTTGAACGAAGGCCTTCTTAACATATTTATGGATGCAGGCTGTATTGTTTCGCCTCCCACATGCGGTCCCTGTCTCGGCGGTCACATGGGTATCCTTGCTGACGGCGAAAGAGCAATTGCAACAACAAACCGTAACTTTGTAGGCAGAATGGGTCATGTAGATAGTGAGGTTTACCTTGCTTCTCCCCGTGTTGCTGCAGAAAGTGCGCTTACAGGTTACATTACAGCGCCCAAAATGTGAGAGGAGAAATTGAAATGAACGTAAAAGGTAATGTTTTTAAATATGGCGACAACGTTGACACAGACGTTATCATCCCTGCAAGATATCTTAATACTTCTGTAGAAAAAGAGCTTGCGGCACACTGTATGGAAGATATCGACAAGAGCTTTGTAACAAAGGTTTCCTCCGGCGACATTATGATTGGCGGCTGGAACTTCGGCTGCGGTTCCTCCCGTGAGCACGCACCCATTGCGATTAAGGCAAGCGGCATTGACCTTATTATTGCAAAGAGCTTTGCACGTATTTTCTACCGTAACAGCATTAACATCGGTCTTCCTATTCTGGAGAGTGAGGAATGTGTAAACGACGCAGAAGCAGGCGATGTTATTTCTGCTGACCTTTCCAAGGGTATAATCCGTAATGAAACAAAGGGCAAGGAATACACCACAACACCTTTCCCCGAGTTTATTCAGGAAATTGTAGAGTGCGGCGGCTTGGTAGGATACGCTCAGCAGAAGTTATAATGAGTTCAGAAAGGTGATTAAAATGATTAAGAATATAGCAGTTATTCCCGGTGACGGTATCGGTCCCGAGGTTGTAAAAGAGGCAGTAAAGGTGCTTGATAAGGTTGCCGAAAAATTCGGTCACCAGTTTACATACGACTATTTACTTGCAGGCGGATGCTCCATTGACGAGTACGGTAAGCCCCTCACAGAGGAAACTCTGGAAAAGGCAAAGGCATCCGACAGTGTTCTTTTGGGTGCAGTTGGTGGCCCCAAGTGGGAAAATATTCCCAATATACGTCCCGAGCAGGCACTTCTGGGCCTTCGTGGGGGTCTTGGTCTTTATGCAAATCTGCGTCCTGCGGTAATGTATAAGGAGCTCAGCTCTGCTTCTCCCTTAAAGAGCGAGATTATCGGCGACGGTATCGATATTATGATTGTGCGTGAATTAACAGGCGGCATCTATTTTGGTGAAAGCGGCAGAAACGAAGCGGGCGACTGGGCATATGACACAGAAAGCTACTCCAAAACAGAGGTTGAGCGCCTCCTTATCCATGCGTTTGAAATTGCAATGAAGCGTAATCGCCACGTTACAGTTGTTGACAAGGCAAACGTGCTCGAATCCTCTCGTTTATGGAGAGAGGTTACAAAAGAAGTAGCTCCTCGTTATCCCGAAGTGACAGTTGACTATCTTTATGTTGACAACGCTTCCATGCAGCTTGTGAGAAACCCCAAGCAGTTTGACGTTATTGCAACAAGCAACATTTTCGGCGACATTTTATCCGACGAAGCAAGCCAGATTACAGGCTCTATCGGTATGCTTCCCTCGGCATCCTTAGGTGACGGGACATTCGGCATGTATGAACCCGTACACGGCTCTGCTCCCGACATTGCAGGTAAAAATATGGCTAATCCCCTGGCAACAATACTCTCTGCAGCTATGATGCTCCGTTATTCCTTTAACATGACTCAGGAAGCTGACTGCATCGAAAACGCTGTAGCAAAGGTGCTTTCTGACGGTATCAGAACAGGCGACATTGCCTCGGGTGCCCCCTCTGTTGGTTGTACGGAAATGGGCGATGCTGTGGTTGAAAGATTATGATGAAGAACTTTTACCCCGACCTTTATGTTGAAAATATAAGCTCAATCACTGCCTCCATGCTCAGTAAAATGGGTATGGAGGCTGTGGTGCTTGATGTGGATAATACTTTAGTGCCTCATAATGACCCTAATCCTACGGCAGAGGTGACAGCTTTTTTAGAGAATATGCGTGCAGGCGGAATTAAAATCTGCGTTGTATCCAACAACCGCTACGAAAGGGTAAAACCCTTTTGCGATGCCATCGGTGTGGAGTATTTTGTCCATGATGCATTAAAGCCCAGAGCCTACGGCTATGAAAAAGCAGGGGAAATCATGGGCGTGGAAAGGGAAAAAACAGCTGCTATAGGGGACCAGATTTTTACCGATGTCTGGGGCGGAAACCGTGCAGGCTGTTTTACCATTATGGTTAAGCCCATTGATGTAAAATCCGAGAATATTTTTATTAAATTCAAGAGGCTTCTGGAAAAGCCTTTTATAAAGAGACTTAGAAACGGTGATGTAAAATGAACGTAACAGGGAAAACTATTCAGCTCGGTGTTATCGGCAACCCGGTAAGCCATTCGATTTCACCTCAGCTTCACAACACGATGATAGAAAAAATGAACCTTGACTATGTGTATTCGGCGTTCCGTGTGCGTGAGGGCGAGGTAGGCAAGGCGTTGGACGGTATGCGTGCCCTTAATATACGTGGCTTCAATGTTACTATACCCCACAAAATTACAGCCTTTGACCTTTGCGACGAGGTTGATTCCTTTGCAAAAAAAATGGGTGCGTGTAACACTTTGGTAAATACTGATGGTGTTATAAAAGGCTACAATACAGATGGCCCCGGGTTTGTGCGTTCACTTGCCTATAAGGGCTATGATGTAAAGGGTAAGCGTGTGACAATTATCGGAAGCGGCGGTGCTGCGGCAGGCGTGGGCATGGCTCTTGCAGATGCGGGAGCAGAAAGCATTTTCATAATTAACAGAACACGTGAAAAGGCCGAAGCTCTTGCAAGAAAAATCAATAAGTATTACCCCTCCGTGGCAGCTTGTGCAGATGAACTGAGCGATACTGATTTCCTTGTGAACACAACAAGTGTGGGAATGAATTCGGATGCAACTCCGGTTGAAAAATTGGATATGCTCAATAAAAATGCAGTTGTCTGTGACATTGTATACTGCCCTCGTGAAACAAAGCTTCTTACATTGGCAAAAGAGCAGGGGCTTAAAACTGTGGGCGGTATCGGAATGCTTATAAATCAGGCAGTTATTGCATTTGAACTTTTTACAGGAAAAGCAGTTGATAAGGAATGTGTTGATTATCTTTACCGCATGACCGAGCTTGAAAACGCCATTGTTTTAACAGGCTTTATGGGTACAGGAAAAACAAGCGTAGCAAAAAGGCTCTGTGCTCTCACCG
Organism: Clostridia bacterium; assembly: GCA_017468215.1. Taxonomy (GTDB): domain Bacteria; phylum Bacillota; class Clostridia; order UMGS1883; family UMGS1883; genus RGIG1927. The sequence continues at coordinate 3,681 of JAFUJG010000331.1, forward strand.
GAGCAGAGCTTGTTGATACCGATGCAATGATTGAAGAAAAAACAGGCATGGAAATAAAAGACATTTTTAAAACCTACGGCGAAGGCTATTTCCGTGATATGGAAAGCGAAATTATGTTAAGCCTTGCAGGTAAAAAGGGTATTGTGGTATCTACAGGGGGCGGTGCTGTCATAAGACGTGAAAATATCGACACACTCAGAAAGAGCGGTGCTGTTGTTTTCTGTCTTGAAGCGGACATTGAACGGGTTTTCCGCAATATTGGCACAAACACTTCCACAAGACCCCTTCTTGACGGTAAAACAATTGACCAGGCAAGAGAGCTTCTTTTGTCGAGAAAGGAAGCATATTCCAATTGTGACTTTGCCGTTGATGTAACAGGATACGAAAAGGAACAGACAGCACAGAAGATACTTGAGCTTTATATGGGCAGGGATTGATTATGGACAGAATAGAACAACAAATTGAGCTTGTCAGAGAAGAAATAGAAAAAGCAAAGAAAAGAGCAGGCCGAAGCGATTGTGTGGAGCTTATTGCCGTTACAAAAACCTATGGGATAGATTTTATCGAAAAGGCAGTTGAGGCACATTGCACTCAGCTTGGTGAAAACCGTGTTCAGGAAATGATGGAAAAAATTGACCATTTTCCCCAGTGCGACTGGCATCTGATAGGACATTTGCAGAAAAACAAGGCAAAATACGTCGTTGGACGTGCAAAACTTATTCATTCGGTGGACTCCTTTGAGCTTTTGTGTGAAATTGACCGCATTGCCCGAAAGAAAAATGTGGTTCAGGATGTGCTTTTAGAAGTAAATATATCGGGCGAAATCACTAAATATGGTTTGACAACAGAGGAAATAAAAGATATAATAATTAAGATAAGGGAACTTGCGTCCGTAAGGGTTAAAGGCTTTATGACAATGGCACCTAAATGCGATAATCCTGAAGAAGTCAGGTGGGTGTTTAAAAAAGCGAAGGAGCTGTTTGATTTTTACAAAAAGGACAACCCGCAATTTGACACTCTTTCAATGGGTATGAGCTCGGATTTTGCCGTAGCCGTCGAGGAGGGTGCAACCATGGTAAGGGTAGGTTCTCTCATTTTCGGACAGAGATTGTAACGGTCGGAGCCCTTCCACGGCCGGATGACCCAATATGCAGGTGGGCAGAAAGGTTTGAATATATATGGCAATTATTGATACTATTAAAAAATTTATCGTTCCTGATGTTGACGAAACAGACGAAGAAATGGAAGAAGTGGAAAAAGCTCCTGCCAGAACTGTAAAAGAGGATAGCCAGGTAGGCTTAAGGAGAGCTAAGGTTGTTAACATAAACCACGCAACTGCAAGCAAAATTGTAATTGCAAAGCTTGATTCCTCAGCAGGGGTTAAACCCATTATCAATCATCTCAAGGAAAGAACACCTGTTGTGTTCTCCATTGCACGCCTGGACAGAAACGATGCTGCAAGAGTGGTTGACGTTATCTACGGTGCAACCTTTGCTGTTGACGGAAGCATGCAGAAGGTATCAAACGATATTTTCCTTATAACTCCCTACGGAATCGAAATTACAGGCGACATTGCAGCAGAAATTCTTGGCTCAGAAGATTTTTCCCTTGATATATAAATGAACAACCGTGAAAAATTCCTTGCCGCTTCCGGCGAGGACAGAGAAATTCTTGCACAGGTTTTTGACAAGGCAAACGCTGCGGATAAAAAGGGCATGGCGATGTTTACTCCGTTTTTGTCCGAGAGGGAATATTCCTCGGTTCTGAGCCGTATCAAGCATATTGACAGCGTGCCCTGCCGGGCCTTCGGAGGCTACGAGGGTGCAGGCAGGATTATGCTGAGGTTTTCATTCGATGAAGAACCTTTTCCCATAAAGGCTGTCAGAGTAATGGGCAAGGGCTGCGAAAATCTTAAGCATCCGGATTTGCTGGGCAGTATAATGAGCCTTGGTCTGGAACGAAAAAGCGTGGGAGACATTGTCAGAAACAACGATGAATGGATAATCTTCCGCGAGGAA
>JAFUJG010000332.1 GCA_017468215.1 Clostridia bacterium
ATGTATAAACTGTGACATCGCATCCTGCCTCAGGCAATTTATTAATATCAAGTATAGGCATTATGACATTAAATCCAACACCGTTTACATCTATAATTGCACCGGTTTCATCCGATGAAACAAGTTTTCCTTTTAGAAAAGCAATCATAATTTATTTCCTCCGACCATTCTTTCGATATTGTTAAATCTTATACTATTTCCGTGACAAATTGCTATTGCCAGAGCATCCGCAGTATCATCAGGCTTCGGCACTTCTGCAAGGCCTAAAAACGATTTTACCATCTGCTGCATCTGCTTTTTATCGGCTCTGCCGTAGCCTGTGAGTGCCTGCTTAACCTGCAAAGGTGTATATTCGAAGAACGGAATACCGTGCTGCTTTGCAGCCAGCAGTATTACACCTCTTGCCTGCCCGACAGAAAAAGCTGTTTTAGCGTTGTTATTAAAGAACAGCTCCTCTACTGCCATCGCATCAGGTTTATAAATTTGTATAAGTTCAACTGTTTTATTATACACCTTTTCGATTCTATCTTCAAGAGGTGTATGAGCCTGAGTTATTATCGAATCGTAATACACAGGCAGGTATTTGTTGCCAACCTTTTCAACGATACCCGTGCCGACTATTGCAATTCCCGGGTCAATGCCTAAAATTCTCATAAAAATACTCCGTTTTTTTCAAAAAAAGTGTTGATTAATTATGCAATTTGATTTATAATATACGGAAGATATGTATAAATTACATAGTTTCTTAATTATTTTATCATATTTAGGAGGAATTGCAATATGTCAAAAGAAAAAATTGTTCTTGCTTATTCCGGCGGCCTCGACACATCTATCATAATTGCCTGGCTCCGTGAAAACTACGACTGTGAAGTTATCGCAGTTTGTGGTGATGTTGGTCAGGGTAAGGAAACAGACGGTCTTGAAGAAAGAGCTAAGAGGTCCGGTGCTTCCAAGTGCTATATCGAAGACCTCCGTGAAGAATACGTAAGAGATTTTATATTCCCTACAGTTAAAGCTGGTGCTGTATACGAAGGTAAATATCTTCTCGGTACTTCTCACGCACGTCCTGTTATCGCAAAGAGACTTGTTGAAATAGCTCTTGCTGAAGGCGCAACAGCTATCTGTCACGGTGCTACAGGTAAAGGTAACGACCAGGTGCGTTTTGAGCTTACAATCAAGGCTCTTGCTCCTCAGCTTAAAATTATCGCTCCTTGGAGAATCTGGGATATTAAGAGCCGTGAAGACGCTGTTGACTACGCTGAAGCACACGGTATCGAAATTCCTGTTACTAAGAAAGAACTTTATTCACGTGACAGAAATATCTGGCACATCAGCCACGAAGGTATGGATTTGGAAGACCCTGCTAATGAGCCTATGTTTGATACACTTCTCAAGCTTGGCGTGTCACCCGAAAAGGCTCCCGATGAACCCACTTATGTTACTGTAGGTTATGAAAAGGGTGTTCCCGTATCTCTTGACGGAGTTAAGATGGGTCCTGTTGAAATTGTTGAAAAGCTCAATGCTATTGGCGGCGCAAACGGTATCGGTATTGCTGATATCTGCGAAGACAGACTTGTTGGCATGAAGTCCCGTGGTGTTTACGAGACACCCGGTGGTACAATTTTGCAGTACACACATGATGAACTCGAATATCTCTGTCTTGACCGTGATACACAGGCGTTCAAGAGACAGGCTGCTATTAAGTTTGCAGAACTGGTATATGATGGTAAATGGTTTACTCCCCTTCGCCAGGCTCTCTCTGCTTTTGTTGACAGCACACAGGAAACTGTTACAGGTGAAGTAAAGGTTAAGCTTTATAAGGGTCACATTTCCTCTGCAGGTGCAAAGAGTAAATATTCTCTTTACAATGAGCAGATTGCATCCTTTGGTGATAGTAAAGAGCTTTACAATCACGCTGATGCTGAAGGCTTCATTAACCTTTTCGGTCTCCCCTTAAAGGTAAGAGCTATGATGCTTCAGGAAAACGGTGAACTTTAATCAAAAAACAATAGGGCGGATTAATTCCGCCCTATATTATTAATGAGGTGGATTTATGAAACTCTGGGGCGGCAGATTTGAAAAAGCAACCGATAAAAAGGTTGACGATTTCAATTCTTCAATCAGATTTGACCAAAGACTGTACAAGGAAGATATAACAGTCAGTATTTCACACGCAAGAATGCTTGGTAACCAGGGAATTATCTCAGTTGAGGACAGTCTTCTTATTATTAAAACCCTGGGCGAAATTTTATCAGACATTGAAAACGGTAAGGTTGAGTTTGAAATTGATGCAGAAGATATCCATATGAATGTGGAAAAAATTCTTATTGAACGTATAGGCGATGTTGGCAAAAGGCTCCACACAGGCAGAAGCCGCAACGACCAGGTTGCACTTGATATAAGAATGTACGTAAAAAATGAAATTACAGAAATTTCTGCAATGATAGCCGAGCTTATCAAAGATCTCCTTTCTCTTGCAAAGGAAAACACACGTACCATAATGCCCGGATATACTCATCTCCAAAAGGCACAGCCTATCACCTTCTCTCATCATGTAATGGCGTATGTTAACATGCTTATAAGAGACTATGACCGTCTCAGAGACACATATCGCCGTACTGATGTAATGCCCTTAGGAAGCGGCGCATTAGCAGGCACTACTCACCCTCTCGACCGTGAAGCTGTTGCAAAGGAGCTTGGTTTTGCATCTGTTACAACAAATTCACTTGACGGTGTTTCTGACCGTGATTTTGCAATTGAGCTTACAAGCGACCTTTCCATTCTGATGATGCATCTTTCACGTTTTTCTGAAGAACTTATTCTTTGGAGCAGCAATGAGTTCCGCTTTGTTACAATGGACGACGCTTACAGCACAGGCTCATCTATCATGCCTCAGAAGAAAAACCCCGACGTTGCAGAGCTTATCCGTGGCAAAACAGGCAGAGTATACGGCTCATTAATGGCTCTTTTAACTGTTATGAAGGGTATTCCTCTTGCTTATAATAAGGATATGCAGGAGGATAAGGAGTCCTTATTTGATGCTATCGATACAGTTAAGCTTTGTGTTCCTGTATTTACAGGAATGGTAAAAACCATGAAAATCAACAAGGACACTATGCTTTTGGGTGCAAAAGGTGGATTTACAAACGCAACAGATGTAGCTGATTACCTTGTAAAGAAGGGTGTTCCCTTCCGTGAGGCTCATGCAATCGTTGGCAGAATGGTTCTTGCAGCCGAAAAAGCAAATAAAGCCCTTGATGATTTAACTCTTGCCGAAATGAAGGATTGCAGTGAGTTTATCGAAGAAGATATTTATGATGCAATCAGTATGATGGCATGTGTGGAAGGCAGAAGCCTCATCGGCGGTCCTGCTGAAAGTGCTGTTTTACAATCAATTGCTGTTGCAGAAGAATTTATCAATAATTTATAATATAAAAAGCCGCAATTAGTGCGGCTTTTTTCTTTTAGGATATTTTGTTGTAACAGGATTATTCAAGTTTTCCTCTATACATTTGAAAAAAGCTTCCGGGTTGGTATAATCTTCAAGATTTAATGCCTCATTAACAGCATTTCTTAATACAGCAGCTTCCTTTTCCATACCAAAAATGTCACGAAGCATATCGCCAAAGGCAGTTACATAAGAAGCAAGTGACGGAAGATAATTCTCCGTATAAGAGTTGCCCTCGATAGCTTTCACCGCATAAACAGGTACGCTTCGAAGAAACTTACTGTAAATGCTCACTTTCTTGCCCAACTTTGCCCGTAAAAGCCCTCCGGTGAAATCTGCAAAGGATTTTGATGCAAAAACAGTATCAAACTGAGATGGATTATCGTACATCTCCCTTGTTATATCATCAATGCTGAAACGCAAAAGGCGGAAATTTGATAACGGTAGTGCAAACTCCTCAAACATTCTGACAAACAAATCAGAGCAATACTCATTTTCGCTGTCTTTAACAAAAGTGAGGCGTCTGCGTCTTTCCATACAGGTTTTAATAACAGCTTTAACGATGTTAACTGCAGAATATGTGGAGCAAACTCTTGTTTCACATACTCCGTTTTTAC
>JAFUJG010000033.1 GCA_017468215.1 Clostridia bacterium
TATTGCAGAACTCGTCAAGACGAGTGTCGAAAACATCTGTCTCTAAAAATGCATCTACAATATCTACCCAGCGGTTTAATCTTTCGCCTGTTTCGAGTGTACGGGTGTAACCGTAAGCTCTCTGGGAAGCAAAAGCATCCATAAGCTCAACCAGCTTGGGACCGAAGTCTTCGCCGGGATACACATCGGAATAGGGATGAGTTGCGTTGTATTCTGTGGGGTTTTCAAGATAGGAAAGGTATTCGTAAGCCATAGGTTTGCCGAACCAGAAACGGCTTGTTACGTTGTGGTATTCGCTGTCTGCATTGGGCGCAGAAGCGGCCCATGTGGGAACATCTGCGTTCTGGTAGGAATAAATGCTTCCTCTTGTACCTGCCCACGTGAGGCTATCCTCGTCCCACATTGTATCGCCAACGTTTATAACAAGAACATCCTTGTCCCCTGTTGTACAGTCAGATGCGTATGCTGCACTCAATACAAGCTTGGCAGAAACAATCGTGGAATTTGCCGCATCATCCAAGGGGAAGTTAAGGTATGTACGGCGTGTATTGCTGCCTGTGGAATCGCTGCCTGTACCGTCTTCCTTAATGTAGAGGACGGTTTCGCTGCCATAGCTTGTTGAAGTGTTGCCGGAAGAAATATATGTATCGTTGTCTGCTGTAATTGTAACAGTTGTTTCTGTGCCGTTAATATCGTATGTAACAACAAGCTCGGGGGCATTTGCCGACTCCTTGCTCTGTACAAGCACAGGATACTGCTGCTTATCGCCTGCAAAAAGCATGAAAGAAACAGCACCGTTGTTGAGCTGGTCAGAAACTCTCTCAGTTACATCAATTTCGTAATCAGCATAAGATGAGCTTGTAACTGTGAATTCTGCCTGCCACATATCGAATTCATAAGGGCCTGTAAGGATGTTACGCATGGGAAGTACTGCCATGCCGTAAAATTCATCGGCTTCTGTTATGCCGTAGCCTTGAATGCTGCTTGTCTCTTTGCGGTCTTTAAAATACTGTAAGAGTGCAGCTTTGGCACTGTCATAATCGCCTGCATCCGCACATTCTTTCACTGCAGAAAGACCGGGATATGCACTGTAGTTGAATTTTGCAAAAAATGTTGCATCGGTCATGCTTGCCGCACTTGCAATCATTGGAAACGATGCAAAAACGGAAACGAGCATGATGAGCGACATCAATGCGGATATAATTTTTTTCATAATGTTCCCTCCCGAACATATTTATAGATAATATAATTTTATCACAAATAAAATTCAAGCGCAAGAAAAAAACACACGCTGTTCACAACGTGTGTTTTGAATAAAAGGTTTTTTCGTTTAAATATGATAACAAAGGGTTTGTTATGGCAAAGCTTAATTTGTAGGAAATAAGCTTCTGTCCGCCATTTGTTTTTGCTCCATATTTGCTATCGCCCTTTAAAGGGCAACCCAAATGTGCCATAACTGCTCGTATCTGGTGGCTTTTGCCTGTTTTTAAGTCAATCTCCACCTTTACGCCGTGCTTTGTTGGTTCTAAGACTTTATAATAGGTAAGAGTTTCTTCTCCGGCATCTGTCACGTACATTTTATTAGCCGCTTTATCCTTTGTTAAAAACAGTGAAATCTTGCCCTGATTTTGAGGGGGCATACCTTCGGTTTCACACAGGTAGTATTTCTGCACCTCACGATTACGGATTGCCTCGTTCATCGCACGGAGTGCTATAGCATTTTTGGCACCTATAACAAGCCCTTGAGTGTTGGTGTCAATGCGGTTGCAGAGAGCGGGTGAGAAGCTCTGCTCATTTTCGGGTATGAATTCCTTCCTCTTATATAGATAACTTTTCAGCATATCGCAAAGAGGTGTTTTTCCTGCTTGTCCTGCCTGACAGGGAACACCCTTTTCTTTATCAATGATGATAATATTCTCGTCTTCGTAAATTACTGTAATGTTATCATCTGTGGGATTAAAGGTTTTTTCTCCGAAACAGTCGTCGGGAAGATATATTGATAATTCGTCTCCCACATTGAGAAAAATGCTTTCTTTTATCCATTTGCCGTTAACCTTCACATCTTTTTTGCGGAAAGCTTTGTACATTAAGGTCTTAGGGAGTGCCGGAAAAGCCTTTTGTATAAACTTGTCAGCTCTTTGCCCTGCATCGTTTTGATTTATAATTAGTTTTTTCATATTATCATTCCTTTGATATTTATTATATAGGAAGAAACTCCTGCGGTCAAGTGGGCTTTAGGTGGTGTTAACGGGCGTGTTTTATGCATTTTGTTGTAAAAATGCATAAAATAACGCCAACGGCATGGTTATTTTGCTGAAAATGCCTAAAAATGAAACTTTTTTATATTTGTGCTTGACAATTTTTTGTTTTCCGTATATAATTATGAGGCTGTGACAAGCAGACGATGAAGCGGGAGGTTGCTACCGTTCGGTAGGTTTTTCCGTGGAGAATGTCCGACTCGTGAAGTTGGGCGTAAGTCACTGTACAACATGATAACATGCGCAGGACTAAGGCTTTCGGGCTCTTTTTGTGCGCAACCATGTGTACCCGGGACTTAGTTCTGGGTTTTATTATCGCCGGATTTTGGAACGCCCGGCACGGTGTACAGAAGTCCTTAGTCACAAATAATCATTTATTTTCAGGAGGCTATGACTATGGCAGCACAACAGAAAATCAGAATCAGGGTAAAGGGTTACGACCACGTTCTTCTTGACCAGTCCGCAGAAAAGATTGTGGATACTGCTAAGAGAACAGGCTCTAAGGTTTCCGGTCCTATCCCGCTTCCCACAGAAAAGGAAATCGTAACAATCTTAAGAGCAGTTCACAAGTATAAGGACAGCCGTGAGCAGTTCGAACAGAGAACTCACAAGAGATTGATCGATATTTCAAACCCCACACCTAAGACAATGGAAGCTCTCGGTAGACTTGAAGTTCCTGCCGGTGTTAGCATCGAA
>JAFUJG010000333.1 GCA_017468215.1 Clostridia bacterium
ATGAAAAAACTGATTGCATTACTTACAAGCTTTGTTATACTTTTATGCTGCGGCTGTGGTGGCGCTACTGTCCCCTCGGATAAAATAATCATCACCGCAACGCTCTTTCCCCAGTATGACTTTGCCCGCATTATATGCGGCGACAAGGTGGATGTAACCCTTTTGTTGCCCGCAGGGCAGGAAAGCCATCTTTATGACCCTTCCCCTACCGATATGGCGAAAATTTCCCAAAGCGACATATTTATTTATACAGGTGATGTTATGGAAGGCTGGGCAGGCGACATAGCCTCCTCCGTTGGCGAGGATGTTCATATTCTTGATGTTTCACGCAATATTGAGCTTGCCGAATCCGAAAACGATGATGACCACGAGCATTCTTTGGACCCGCACATATGGCTGGACTTTGAAAACGCACAGAAAATGTGCGTTAACATTGCAACAGAGCTTATTCTGCTCTCGCCTGAGGATGCAGATTATTTTACGGATAACCTTACTGCACTTCTTAACGATATTTCCGCTTTGGATAAGGAATATGCACTTCTTTTTGAAAACGGCCAGGCTAAGGACCTAATCTTCGGCGGTCGCTTCTCTGTAGGCTATCTCACACGCAGATACGATATTAAATACAAGTCTGCATATGCCTCCTGCAGTGCAAACTCTGAGCCAAGTGTTAAGGATATTGCTTATCTTTCCGACTATGTCCGTCAGAATGACATAAAGGTAGTTTTTTGTGAGGAATTTTCTGACCCCAAAATCGCCCGAGAAATAGCCAAGGCAAACAATGCCGAGGTTTTAGTTCTGCACTCTTGTCACAACACCAGTGCAGAGGAAAGGCGTGAGGGCGCAACCTACCTGTCTATCATGACCCGGAATTTAGAAAACATCCGAAAGGGGCTTCAATAATGGAAATACTTACAGCCTCAAACGTGGTAATAAACTACGGCAACGTAACCGCTGTTGACAACGCCTCCTTCGGGGTTAATGAGGGGGACTATTTCTGCATAGCAGGTGCTAACGGAAGCGGTAAGTCCACACTTTTAAAAGGCATTATCGGGCTTGCTCCCATAAAAAGCGGTCATATGCACATACATTTTCCAAAGGAGCAGATTTCGTATTTGTCACAGTCCAACAAGGCAGACCGTGACTTCCCTGCGACTGTATGGGAGATTATACTCTCCGGCACTCAGAAGTCGGGCAAAAAAATCCCTTTTTATTCAAAAGAGGATAAGCTCTGTGCAGAGGAATCCATGGTAAAATTAGGCATGGAAAAGTTCAAAAACACACGCATAGGTAACCTTTCGGGAGGTCAGCAGCAAAGAGCACTCCTTGCACGTGCCCTTTGCAAAAAGCCTCGCCTTATGCTTCTTGACGAGCCCTTTGCAGGTCTTGACGAGGCAATCAGTGAGGAGCTTTACCAGCTTTATCACAACCTTAACAAGTCGGGTGTTACAATTGTTATGGCATCACACGACTATCAGGCAATAGGCAAATACGCTTCACGTGTTATGCTTATGAACAATTCCCATGTTGACTTTGTTGGCTCTATCCAGGATTGGAGGGAAAACTTATGGCAGAGATAATTTCGCTACTTTCCTATCCCTTTATGACACGTGCACTTGTAACAGGTGCAGCTATCTCCTTTTGCGCAGCACTTTTGGGGGTTATTCTTGTTTTAAAACGCTATTCCATGATTGGTCACGGTCTTGCGGATGTGGCTTTTTGTGCGGTAAGCCTTGCAGTTGCCTTGGGCTTAAGCCCTTCGCAGCACGTTCTGGTAACACTTCCTGTGGTTGTAGTTGCCTCCTTTGTTATAATGAGCCTTACACGTAACGGTGGCAAGGGCGATGTTGCCATAGGTATGGTATCAACAGGTGCACTGAGCCTTGGTATAATCATCACAAGCCTGTCAAACGGCTTTAATGTGGATGTGTACAACTATATGTTCGGCAGCATTCTCGCCTCCTCACAGTACGATATGTATATGAGCCTTGTGCTTGTGGGTATTGTTCTTGTGATGTTTGTGGTTTTTTACAACCGTCTTTTCCTTATAACCTATGACGAAAGCTTTGCAC
>JAFUJG010000334.1 GCA_017468215.1 Clostridia bacterium
GAAGAAGTTTACCAAATGATGCCCACATATGAAGGTGTAGTGGCAACAGCAAGAAGTGCTAATGATTACTGGCAGAGCAATTATTCCTACAACACATGGACAAACGGTATTCACCCCTCCTTCTGGGCAAGAGCAGCATATCATACAGGTAATATGGAGCTCTACAGACTTATCGGTGATGACGATTATCTCCAGTATTCAATCGACTGGGCAAACTATAACAATTGGGTAGGTAATCCTTCCACTGCTGACCCCTCTACATGGACATGGGGCTACAACCAGGATTATAACTCCAATGCCGTACTCTTTGGCGACTGGCAGATATGCTTCCAGAGCTACCTTGATATGTACGAATTTGGCGTAGAAGATGCAAATGTTGACAGAGTTTATGAAGTTATGGATTACCAGATTAGTAAAGAAGAAGATGACTTCTGGTGGTGGGCAGATGCTCTTTACATGGTAATGCCTGTTATGACAAAGCTTTACAAAGCTACCGGAGACGAAAAGTATCTCGATGCTCTTACTAAGTACTTTACTTTTGCAAAGGAACTTATGTATGACGGACCCGGCGGTATCCCCACAAGTGCCGATGGTTATACATCAACAGCATATACCTACAAAAAGAGCGGAAGCTACTACTCTGACCCTGATAACTATGCGTATTTGTTCTTCCGTGACGGCGGTTATGTATATCCCTTGAACCCCAACCCCGGTCACGAAGATGAAAAGAACTTCTGGGCAAGAGGCGACGGTTGGGTATTTGCAGGCTTGGCAAAGGTACTTTCTGACATGCCCGAAACATACAAAAACTATGATGTTTTCTACAACACATATATGGAAATGGCTCCTGCAATTATTGCGTGCCAGCAGACAGATGCCGACGGTTACGGCTTCTGGACACAGAGCATGCTTCAGGATTATCCCAAGGGCACAAACGGAAATGACGAAGGCTACGAAACAAGTGGTACATCATTCTTCACATACGGCTTGTTCTGGGGTATCAATAATGGCTTCCTTGACGAGGCGATTTACCTCGAGCCTACTGTTCGTGCATGGGGTTATCTTGCAAATGTAGCACTTCATGATAACGGTAAGGTTGGTTATGTACAGCCTATCGGTTCTAATGCTACACAGGCAACACCCTATGACACAACTCAGGACTTCGGTGTTGGTGCGTATTTGTTGGCATGCTGCGAAGCTGCACGTTACGCAGAAAGTAACTAAAGCTCACAACACGGGACACTCCCTACCCACAGTCAACCCACAATCTCGGCTTTTCACAAGCGGATGTGCAAATGAATGGGAGTGTCGCTGTTCCGCTAAAAAATGTTGCAGTGGTCCCGGATAAAAGTGAACTGATATGAAGAATAAACAAAAAAGCAATCCTTTTAGGATTGCTTTTTTTCTGTATGCATGATAAAATCAATTTATTAGGAAGGTGAGAAAATGAAGGCAATTTTATTTGATATGGACGGAACACTTCTTCCCATGGATGAGGATGTGTTCACAAAAGGATACTTTAAGCTTTTGGCAAAAAAACTGTGCCCTTATGGTATTGAACCCGAGGCACTTATTGATGCCGTTTGGGATGGTACAAAATGCATGTACAAAAATGACGGCAGCAAAACAAACGAACAGGTTTTTTGGGATAGATTTGCAGAAAAAACAGGTCTTGATTACAAACCTTTTTATGATGCTTCGAACGATTTTTACCCCAATGAGTTCCACGAAGCAAAGGTTTTCAGCCGGGAAAATCCCTTGGCGAAAGAGGCTGTGAAAATCGCACACGAAAAAGCAGATAAGATTGTATTGGCAACAAATCCATTATTCCCCATGACAGGTCAGGTTTCCAGAATGAGCTGGATGGGCCTTGCACCTTCTGATTTTGACCTGGTAACAAGCTATGAAAATTGTTCGTTTACAAAGCCTAATCCAAAGTATTTTGAAAAGGTTTGCCAGGCTATAGGTGTTTTGCCAAAGGATTGTCTTATGATAGGCAACAGCGAGGACGAGGATATGCATGCTGCAGCAGCACTTGGTATGGATACATACCTTGTAGAAGGCTTTGTCAAACCAAGTAAGGTAAAACCCTATGAGGGAAAAAGAGGCACATTTGAAGATTTGATAGAATATTTAAAATCACTATAAAAGGAGCGAGAGAAAATGGCACTTACATACGAATCAGTAGTTGAAAAAATAAGGAGAGCAGATACCTACTGGCAGAAAAATTTTGACTTTGTTGACTGGAACGGCGGAGCACATCCTGCCTTCTGGGATAAAGCAGCCTACCATACAGGCAACATTGAGGTTTTCAAGCTTTTAGGTGACAAGGACCTTTTACAGTACACAATTGACTGGGCAAACCACTGTAACTGGATGGGTAACGATTCTGACGCCGACCCCAAGGATTGGTTCTGGGAATATAACCAGACACAGGGAAGTGCGGCCGTTATATTCGGCGACTGGGAAATTTGCTTCCAGGTATATATTGACCTTTACAATACAGGCATCGACGGAGCTACAATCGACAGAGTAATGTATGTTATCAATCATCAGATTGAAAAGGATGTTGACAACTACTGGTGGTGGGCAGATGCACTTTATATGGTAATGCCTGTATTTACTAAAATTTATAAGAAGACAGGCGACGAAAAGTATCTTGATGCACTTTATAAATACTTCCGTTATGCCAAGGAACTTATGTACGACGGCAAGGGCGGTATTCCTACATCTGCCGACGGCTATACAACAACAGCAAAGATTCTTGAGGGTGCGTCGTATTCTAATCCCGATGATTACAAAAACCTTTTCTTCCGTGATGCAAACTTTGTTTATCCCTTAAAGCCTAACCCCGGTCACGAAAATGAAAAGAACTTCTGGGCAAGAGGCAACGGCTGGGTATTTGCAGGTCTTTGCAAGGTGCTTGCCGATATGCCCACAGACTATAAGCACTATAATGAGTTCCTTACAACTTATAAGGAAATGGCACCTGCAATTGCAGCTTGCCAGTTAAAGGATGCTGACGGTAACGGCTTCTGGACACAGTCCATGCTCCAGAATTACCCCACAGGCAA
>JAFUJG010000335.1 GCA_017468215.1 Clostridia bacterium
GATGCTGAGATGCAAGTCGTACACCGTCGGAAACGTGCTGAAGGATAATCCTTGCACTTTCCTCATAGGGCAGTTCATCGTGGGGGTTGCCGTCGCCGAACTGGTTTTCCTTAAAATAAATGGGCTGTTCCATTTTGCCTATATCGTGGTAGTAAGCACCTACACGTGCCAAAAGCGCATTTGCATTTACTGCCGCTGCCGCCGCATCTGCCATATTGGCAACGGTTAAAGCATGATGGTATGAGCCGGGAGCCTTAAGAAGCATTTTTTTAAGAAGCTGATGCTCGGGATTTGAAAGCTCGCCAAGCTTCATGGGGGTTATTACGTCAAAAATTGCCTCCCAGAAGGGAAGTGTGCCTATTGTAAGAACCCCGCCGAAAAAGCCGCCTAACAGGGCGTATGCAAAAACGATAAAAACATCAAAAATACCCTTTGAGGTGTCGATAAATATTGCCGAGTAGGAAAGCGCATAGGCAAGTGACGAAATAAGTGTTGCACTGAGCATATGTGTACGGCGTCTCACACGTGAGAAAACATATGCCGTTGCACTGCCTGCCAGAATAAGCGCTAATGTAACGGATAAATCGTTTGTCTGTATACCTGCCAGAACTGCAGTTATCATGTTAACGCTGCAGGAGAGGTTGCCGCTTAAAAGCAAGGATATAAGCGCCGGGATAATGGCAAGGGGCATAAGGTAGATAAGGTTTTCGCTTCCTTTAACGGCAAAAAAGATGATAAATGCACCTATTATGGTAAGTGCAGAGCATATTACTGTGGTAATAACGGCATTGGGAGAAATCTCCTTTTTGCCTACCGTAATGTAGTGCAAAACCACGAGTGCAATAACAAGGGCAAGAAGCGACATAACGCTTATAGTGTGGAAAACGTCAATCTGGATTTCGCCCTTTACAAAGCCCATTTCACGGAGCATAGCAAGCTGAGCTGCCGTAATAATTTCACCCTTGCGTGCTATTACCTGGTTTTTCATGTATGTAATGTTGGAAACTGCGTTTGCGGCAATTTCCTTCTGCTTTTGCGTTTCTTCACTGTTAAAGGTTTTGTTTACCTCAATTGCACCGCTGCATAAAGCGTCGGCAAGCTCTGTAACAATTACCCTCGGGGGATTAAGCTTTGCAAATTCGGCGTTGAAGTAGTCAATACCTGCCTGGGTATCGGTAACACCCTCGGTCATAACCTTTTTAAGTATGTCGGGAGCGTTGCTTGCCAGAAGCTCAAAGTCACTATCCGAAAGATGAAGTGCAGCTATAAAGTTTTTCTCAGAGAGATATGTTTCGTTCTTTACTGCATAGGGAATTTCGCTCTGTATATCGGCACTCTCCGGGGGTTCTTCACGCTCGTTGCGGATATAGGCAAGAGCTGAGTTAACTGTTGAAAGAGCCAGGTCAACCTTGCCGAAATCGATGGTGTATATATCCTCAACACCGTCGGCGGCAGCCTTGCGCCTCTCCTCGGTGGTAACGGTATCCACTATATTACGTGTGGCATAAATATCCTCGGGGCAGACATTGCCTGCAGCAATGTCGTACTGTGTGGAAAAGCCCGTGGCAATAACCGTGCCCACAAGGACAACAAAGGTTACTATAATAAGTGCTATGCAGATAATTTTCTGACGCAGAGTCATTGTGCACTCTCCTTTATCTTATGTTTCGTTTGGATTCGTACTTTTCGTATGCGGCTATAATTTTCTGAACAAGGGGATGACGGACAATATCCGATGCTGAAAGATGGCAAATCTCCAATCCTTCGATGTCACGGAGAATTTTAACCGCTTCCTTAAGGCCGCTTCTTTTGCCGTCGGGAAGGTCTATCTGGGTAACGTCACCTGTGATTACACAGCGTGAGCCGAAGCCTATACGTGTTAAGAACATTTTCATCTGCTCGGGGGTAGTGTTTTGTGCTTCGTCCAATATGATAAACGCATCGTCAAGTGTTCTGCCTCGCATATAGGCAAGGGGTGCAACCTCAATAGAGCCACGTTCAACGTATTTCTGATAATTTTCAAAGCCAAGCATATCTGCAAGGGCATCGTAAAGAGGTCTTAAATAAGGGTCAACCTTCATTTGTAAATCGCCGGGCAAAAAGCCAAGCTTTTCACCTGCTTCAACTGCAGGGCGTGTAAGGATTATGCGTGAAACCTCCTTGCGGCGGAAAGCATCCACCGCCATGGCAACTGCCAAATAGGTTTTACCTGTACCTGCAGGACCTATGGCTATAACAACGGTGTTGTTCTTTATTTTGTCAACATAAGCCTGCTGACCCTTGGTTTTGCATTTTACAGGTCTGCCCTTGCTGGAAATGCAGATTGTGTCCGCACTTTTTGCATAATCGGGGCTGAGCCCTGCCTGAGCCATGTCGATAGCGTAACGTACAGCCTGCTCAGTAACCTCCTCGCCGTTTGAATACAGAGCAAAAAGGTTGTCAAAAACACCGGCTGCCTTTTCGCAGTCAGCATCGTCGCCTACGATTTTAATGGTTTCACCACGGTTGGTTATCTTTACGTTAAACGCCTTTTCAATGAGCTTTACGTTAAAGTCAAAGCTGCCGAAAACAGCTATCGTCATATCAATTGTCTGTGATTGAATTGTCTTCTCCAAAATCCATCCTCCGCTCTGCGGCAATAGGCTCCTCACAAAGAGCACGCATCGTCAGTATAACGTTATCGCCGTCGTCTGTTGTAAAAGATTCGATGCAGGTTACACCGTACCCCATTTGTATGAGTGAATTATAAAATTCATCCTCACTCATTTTTACCTTTGAGGGTATGTCATTGTCTTGGTAGGTAACGCTTACCTCGTGATATTCGTGCTTGGTAAAAGTGATACCAAAGGGGACAATAACCCTATTATTTTCTATAATATCATAGTTTGGGTATAAAATGCTACTGTTTATGTAAAGTTTTAATCGAAAATTTTCAAAATTTACACTTAATTTTTCAGTTTTTTGCCCTGTTGGTGTGCGGATTTCAATTTTTTTGGGTATGGTCACGGTTTTTTCTTCCCATACATTGCCGAAAACCTGACCTGAGGCGTGGATGTATTTTTTTTTTCCTCATCTGCTGCCATGCTGCCCTCAATAAGAAGCTGCCCCTTTAATACAGTATCTCCTTCTTTGACAACGGCAATTCCGTTGGTGGGGAATATTTTTGTAATGACCGCATCGTGGGTGGAGTAAATATTGTAAAAAGCATTTTCGTCATACACCTGCGGGGGGAGAGTGCGTTCAACATATTTTACAATTGCACTTGCACCTCGAATGTCTACCCAAAGCCACAAAAGGTCGGGATTTTGGATAAGCATGGTGTTTTTTATCTTTCCACGGTCTATGGTAAATTTAAAGGCACCACGTTTCACCCCCAGCTCCTTCAGCTCGCTAAGCAGCTGAGCTTCACGCTCCTTTGGTGCGTCTACTATATTTACGTGCCATATGATTTGCGAGGATAAAAACAGCAATAAAAAAATAACAGCAGGCGCAAAAACCAGAAGCAGGCGGTTGCGCTTTGATTTTAAAATGCTGTGCAGTCCTGTGGAGGATATTACCTCTACGGACAAATCCTCGGGAAGGTACTGTGAAAGCAGAAGCTCGGCTCCCTTGCAGCTGACGGAAATAACAAGCGTGTGCTCATCCACGGACGTGATATCACGGACAAATATGCCCTTCTGGCGTGCAATATTTACAACCCTTTCGCAAAAAGTGCCCTTTATCTGTATGCGGCATATGCCGAAAAGAAAATCAATAAGCCTGTGTCTCATGAAAACACTCCTCACTCAAAGCAGAGATTTTTAATTTTGCCCTTTACGCAGATGCTTTCGTTTGTCATAAACCCAAGGCTAAGCTCTGTGCCGTCAATGCGGAGAATTCCGTCGGTGGTGTTTAATCTGACAGCGTTGGGTGAAAAGTCTAAAAGACCTTTAAAATTGTCAATTTCGGCTCTTGAGGTGCCGTAGAGGGTTATATTCGGAAGGTCGCCAAGTGTACCGCAGGCTATATCAAATGCGTTTTCTGCCTTTGATATAAGGCGGGAAGCAGCTTTTTTTGCCATAAAAAATCATCCTTTCGCTCACTCAAAAATTTAAGCGTATCTGTCCGTGGGTAAGGTGCGAGGAGCCCGACCCAATATGCTCTTTTCTTGTTAAAACCATATTAGGTTCAACTTCTCTCACCATATACATATATTTATTAAAGGAGTGATTGATTTATGTTTTTATTGGTTGCAATTGTCCTTGTTTTGTTCCCGCACCAAGCCGCCGAGGGGGCGGCAGAGGGGCTGAGATTTGCTCTTGAAAGGGTAATAGTTGCCATATTGCCCTTTTCGGCAATTTCCTCAGCGATGGTTTTTTCGGGATATGCACAAAAGATAGGCAAGCTTGCTTCCCCCATTTTTATAAGGCTTAATCTTAACCCTTACGGTGCAATTGCATATATTGCAGGCCTTTTGGGCGGATACCCCACAGGCTGCAGAACAGTATGCGACATGTACCGTGAAGGCCTTATTGACAAGGCGGATGCCGAAAGCATGCTTTGCTATGTTAATAACGGAGGCCTTGTTTTTGCAATGAATGTTACAGGCATTGCCATGTGGAAGGATGTACGTGCAGGGCTTTACATATTTTTTGTATCGGCAATTTCGGCACTGATTGCATCGCAGCTTTTTAACAGAGGATGCAGGGTAAATTCGGCAGCTATTACCCCAAAAGAAAAAACGCCCTTCTGGGCGGCTCTGGGACGTGGCATTGGTGCAAGTGCAGGAGTTGGGGTAAATATAGTCGCCTCCTTTGTGGTGTTTTACGCTATAGGTGAGGCACTCAATCTGGAAAAAGTACCTTTTTTAATGGGGGTATGGGATATGACCAAGGGCATAAGCTACTGTGCCCAATTAAAAAACCTGCCTTTGGCAGTGCTGTTCTTTTCCTTTGGCGGTGCTTCGGTTATGGCACAGAGCACCGCTGTTCTGGCAGAGTGTGAGCTGAGTATGAGGCAGATGATAAAAGGCAAGGCTGCATCTGCTGCCATTGCATTTTTGATTACATATACAGCCAAAGCCCTTGCAGGCGGTATATGGGAGAGTTCGGTTTTAGCAATGCTTGCACTTATAGTGATAGTTGTGGGAATAAAGCTAATAAAAAAGCTCTATGCTTTCGCATAGAGCCTTTTTTGCCGTGTGTTTTCTCCTCTTTGATGCATAGTTACAACTATTGCCAAAGAGTGTCGGAGACACTTTGTTCTGTGTTCAATTATTTACTTGCCAAAAAGTCGTTAATCTTCTGAACAAGCTCATCGGGGTCAACACCGTGAACAAGAGCTGCCTGCTCTAAGCTTTCGCCGGAAGCAGAAGGAC
This sequence comes from Clostridia bacterium, assembly GCA_017468215.1. Taxonomy (GTDB): domain Bacteria; phylum Bacillota; class Clostridia; order UMGS1883; family UMGS1883; genus RGIG1927. Next base: position 5,357 of record JAFUJG010000335.1, read on the forward strand.
AGCCAAGGCAGTGCATACCGATTTCAAAAAAGATAGGAGCTGTTTCGGGGTCAATTCTCAAAACGTCCATAATAATTGTATCCTTAGTTACCTGTGCCATTGTTATTACCTCCAAAAATTTAGTCTGAAAACATTATATTCATAAATTAAGATATTGTCAACATGATTCTATCATGCCCTTTATTGAGGGCAAAATATACTCAGCCTTTTCCTTTTCAAAGTAGCCTCTTGCACTTTCACCTGAAATACCTGTAAGAACTGCTAAAAAGTCGCAGCCCATACGCTTTGCGGCGAAAAGGTCGCTGCCTGCATCACCAACTATAAGCGCCTTTGAGATAAGGCTTTTGTGGTACTCGCCTGCGATAATTTTTTCATCGGGATAGCTTGTGCGGTAAAGTGCTTTAAGGAAGATGTAGGGCTCGGGCTTGGTAAGAATAACCTTTTTACCCATTTTGAGAAAATGCTGCTCTGCCTGTGTGATATGAGTGTAGGTTGCAACAGCGTCAGGTTCGAAAAACTTGCCTATATCCCACAAACGGACAGGGTTTGAAACATCACGGTCACTTCTTCCTGTGGCAACCATGAGCTTTTTGCCGCTTTCCTTAAGGGTTGACAAAACAGTTAAAACATCATCAAGTGCTATTGCGGGAATTTCACGCATCTCCATAGATTCCTTACCCTGACAGCGGGGCTTCACATTGTAGAAAACCTCGAACTCGTCACTGCCGAAGTACCATTCCTGGAATGTGTCACGGCACATGTTCCATACAGGCTCGTTACGGCTGCATACCTCAACGGGTAAACCAAGCTTTTCGCTGAGAAGCTGTGCACATTCTGTGTATAGGTCAAAGGCTAAAAGCGATGTTTGTGATATGTAGTCGTAAACCTCTTTATAGGACTTGCATTTGCCCGAAAGCATGTATGCAAAGACAATGTAGCCTAAATCCCAGTTGGAGTTTACGCCTCGCTCTTTAACAAGGGTGATGGTCTTGTCACCAAAAAACACCTCGTTGCGTATTTCTTTTACACGGCTGAGTGCATCGGAGGGGTCAAAGGGTGTTATGCCGTAGTAATGGTTGGCATTTAAAAGCTCATAAACCGTCAGTGCGGCAATGTCCCAATAGTTTTCCTCGCTTGTGATAACGCCGTCCATGTCAAAGATAATGTATTCGTATTTGTCAAGAAACTTTGCACACTTCATCAGATTTCCTCTACCTCGAAGGTTACCTTGCCTGCAACACCGCTTGTCATACCCTTGCGGGCTTCGTCAACAGAAAAGGCATTTTTAAGTGCTGTGCCGAAGGAACGGAAAACAGCCTCCCATACATGGTGAGTGTTTTCGCCTCTTTCAAGGTCAATCTGAACAGTACAGCATGCTCCCTGGCAGAAAGCGTCAAGGAACACAAGAAGCTCCTCACTTGCCATGCCTTCAACGTGCTCAGAAACCTTTACCTTGGGATAAAAGCCGAAAAAGGCTCTCTGCTCAAAGCTGATTGTTGTGTGAGCCAAGGCTTCGTCTATCATGCCGAAACCGTCGCCGAAGCCCATAACACCATCTGTTGTTTCAAGCTTTTTTGCAAAGGCTTTACCAAGCGCCTGGCCAAGGTCCTCTGTTACAAGATGTGCAAGACAAAAGTCTGTAAGGTTAACCTGGGCTTCAATGTTGAAATTCGACCTCCATACAGTCTGCTCAATCATGTGATTCAAAAAGGGGAGAGGTGTTCTGATGCGGCTTCTGTAGTCCTTTTTAACAGGACCGTCAGAAAGGATTACCTGCATTGTACTTTCTGTTGTTTTACGTGTAACTTTAATCATTATAAATCACCTGTATTTCATAAGGTTTTACGCCCGACAGTAATTACTTTCTTTCTTTTACTGCCAAGCCGTGTGTATCAAAGCCTTCAACTGTTGCCATCTTATACGCAAAATCACGAACTCTTTCAAAGCCTTCACGTGATGCATAGCCGATGGAGGAACGCTTCAAAAAGTCAAATACCGAAACAGAGGAATATGTTTTTGCAAAGCCGCCTGTGGGCAGGATTGCGTTGGGTCCTAAAAGGAAATTGCAAAGTGTTACGGGTGTGTAGTCGCCTAAGAGGATTTCACCTGCGTTCTTAATGCCCTCAAGCACATCAAAGGGCTTTTCACACATAACCTCCATATGCTCGGGAGCGTAGTCGTTAACGAACTGAACGCTTTCGGCCAGTGAGTTTGTAAGGATAACACCACCGTAGCCGTTTTCAACAGCTTCAATGAAGGACTTTCTTCTTTCGGAAATCTTTTCCTTCTGGCACTGTATAATAGGAAGCACCTTTTCTACAAGTTCTTCTGAGTGTGTTACCAAAAGTGCGGAGGAGTCGGGGCCGTGTTCAGCCTCAATCATCCAGTCAAGAGCAACCTTTTCGGGGTCTGCCTTTTCGTCAGCAAGGATAATAACCTCACTTGGACCTGCAGGAAGGCCTGCGTCAATCTGCTGAGCAAGAACTCTCTTTGCTGCTGTAGCGTAGCTGTTGCCGGGGCCGATAATCTTATGGCACTTGGGAACAGTTTCAGTACCGTATGCCACAGCTGCAACTGCCTGGATGCCGCCCATTTTATAAATTTCGGTAATGCCGATAATTTTTGCTGCTGTTAAAATTGCATCGTCAACCTCGCCCTTTTGGTTAGGCGGTGTTACAACAACAATCTTTTCAACACCTGCTACCTTAGCCGGTACGCCGAGCATTAAAAGCACAGAGGGAAAGCTGCCCTTGCCGCCGGGAACATAAAGACAAACGTCAACAATGGGAGTTGTCTTTTCACCTACCATAAGCCCCTTGTCCACATTGGTAAACCACATTTCCTCGGGGAGCTGCTTTTCGTGGAAGTCGTATATATTCTTATATGCGTATTCGATAGCTTCACGTGTTTCACGGTCAAGACGTGCATAGGCTGTTTCAATTTCCTCGGGTGTAACCTTTATTTTATCAGCAGAAAGCTTAACACGGTCAAACTTTTCTGTATATTTGAGCACTGCCGCATCGCCATTGTCACGGACATCGTCGGAAACCTCTTTTGCCAGCTTCATCTGCTCTGTAATATCGGTTTCGGCTCTTTTCATTATACGTGTTTTCTGCTCGCAAGTCATTTCTGAAAGCTTATAAATATTCATACCTGTAATCCTCCCGGATAAATTTGTTAGCATCTATTATACGATGAAATCGGCATTTTTGCAATAATTATTTTATTTTATGGGAAAAATCTCGCTTTTGGAATAAAAACGACTTAAAAAAGCGTTCCCCGGAATGAAAAAATGCCCTGTAAAAAAGGCTGCCAGGAAAAAAACGAACCAGGGAAAAAACGGCAAAAAACAGAATTATGTAAACCTGGATTTGGTGGGTTTTACTGGGTTTGGAAAATTTAAAACCTTCCACAAAAAAACACTGCTTTTCATGTGGAAGTTGTGGAAAAGTTTGTTCAAAACCGTAAAATAAGCTTTTGCGACCTGTGGAAATCTCCAGTTTTCCACATGGTGCATTCTGTGGAAAACTTATTTTAGGTTTACATAATTCTGAAAATGGCAGAAACCTTGTCAAAGCCCGAAATAAAGGGGTTTGTGTCGAAATCTAAAAATATTGACCTTTTTATAAAATTGAGATACAATACATATGTCAGTTTGTAAAGATGGGAGAAAAAATATGGATATTAATCTTTTTCAGAAAAATTTAGGATATACTTTTTCGAACACCGAGCTTTTGAAAACAGCTTTGACACACACCTCCTATGCTCATGAAAAAAATACCGTAAGCTATGAGCGTCTGGAATTTCTGGGTGATGCTGTTCTCCAGCTGCTTACAAGTAAATATATATACAAGAACTACCCAACCTTCCCTGAGGGGAAAATGAGCAGGATGCGAGCAAATATTGTTTGCGAGACAACCCTTTCTAAGATTGCCGAAAAGCTTGACATAGGCTCTTTTGCGCTGTTGGGAAAGGGCGAGGAGCTTACAGGCGGAAGAACACGTCCGTCTATCCTTGCAGATATGGTGGAGGCAACTTTAGCGGCAATTTACCTTGATGGAGGTCTGGAAAAGGCACAGGAGGTAATCTTTGATGCGTACGGACATATTATTGATGCTGCCGCACAGGGCAAGCTTAACTCTGACTATAAAACCGCACTCCAGGAAAAGCTTCAGAAGGACGGCAGCGTAAGGATTGAATACAGCCTTATTGAAGAAACCGGTCCTGCACATAACAAGCGTTTTGTGATGAATGTGTCCTTAGAAGGGAAAGAACTGGGCAGAGGTGAGGGCAGAACAAAGCAGGAGGCTCAGCAGATGGCGGCAAAAAATGCACTGGAGGATATGAAAAATGGCTAATATCCCGATTTTTATCCCTCATGTGGGATGTAAAAACGAGTGTGCCTTTTGCAATCAAAGAACTATCACGGGAAATATTGCACCGCCCTCGGTTGAAGATGCCGAGAGTATTATAAGAGAAAACCTGTCTACCTTGAAGGGTGAGGGTCATACCATTGCGTTTTTCGGCGGTAGCTTTACCGGCATTGAACGTGAAAAGATGACCCGTTATCTCAGTATGGCGGAAAAATACGTGCAGAAGGGGCTTGTAAAGGGTATAAGGCTCTCTACAAGACCTGACTATATCAGCGAGGAAATCCTTGATATATTGCAGAAATATACCGTTACAAACATTGAGCTTGGAGCACAGAGCCTTGATGACGAGGTTTTAAAGGCGGTAAAACGAGGCCATACGGCACAGGATGTGGAGGCAGCATCTCGTCTTATAAAGGAACGAGGCATTACACTGGGCTTACAGATGATGATTGGCCTGCCCTATGACAATAGTGAAAAAAGCATTGCCACCGCAAAAAGGTTTGTGGAGCTGGGATGCAGTGAAACACGTATTTATCCCACTGTTATAATAAAGGATACTCTCCTGTGCGAAATGTTTGAAAAGGGCGAATA
>JAFUJG010000034.1 GCA_017468215.1 Clostridia bacterium
AAAGATGATCCCCTTTATCATTGCACGAAGCGGTATCGACGAAAGGAAAAAGGTCAACGCCATTACAAAAGAAGAACGTATCCGTCTTGTTGATGCCATTAAGGAAATCGAAATCGACATCCAAGGCTTCCGTCCCATAAACGAAGCCATTGTTACACGTGGCGGAATAAGCGTTAAAGAGATTGACCCTTCCACCATGGAAAGTAAGCTTGTAAAAGGCTTGTACTTTGCAGGTGAGGTTATTGACGTTGATGCATATACAGGCGGTTTTAACTTGCAGATAGCCTTTTCCACAGGTTATCTTGCCGGAATTAATATGTAATTTAAAAAAGTGAGGGAATACCATGCAAATTGCAATTGATGGTCCTGCAGGTGCAGGCAAAAGCACAATTTCAAAATTTATTGCTCAAGAGATGGGGTATCTGTATATCGATACAGGTGCTATGTACCGTGCAATAGGCTATAAGGCTCTCAAAGAAAACATTGACCTTGATGATAATCAAAAGGTTGACGAAATGGCAAAATCCAGCGATATCGAGCTAAAAATAACTGACCACGGTCAGAGCATTTTCCTTGACGGAGCAGATGTAACCTCTCACATAAGAACACCCGAAGTTTCTATGGCTGCGTCAAAGGTAAGTGCAATTGGCGGTGTAAGAAGAACACTTGTAGATTTGCAAAGGAAAATTGCAGGCATTAACAACGTAATCATGGACGGCAGAGATATAGGCACAGTTGTTCTGCCCGATGCCGAAATCAAGATTTTCCTTACAGCATCCGCTGAGGATAGAGCTATGCGCCGTTACCTTGAACTTAAGGAAAAGGGCATGGAGGTTAACTACCAGGCTGTTTTAGAAGACATGGAAACAAGAGACTATAACGATTCCCACAGAGCTGAATCGCCTCTTAAGGCTGCGGATGATGCAACCGTTATCGACACCTCGGGTCAGACCCTTGGTGAGAGCGTTCAGACAATTGTTGAATTTATAAAGAGCAGGGTGGAAGCATGAGCAAAGTCAAAATTGCAGACAGCGCAGGCTTCTGCTTTGGTGTATCACGTGCACTTGAAATGACCGAAAACGGTATACGTGAAGGTAAGAGCATTGCCACCTACGGACCTATTATCCACAACGGACAGGTCGTTAAAGCCCTTGAGGAAAAGGGTGTGCGGATAATAGAGGATGTTGCCGAGGCTAAGGATGGCGATACAGTTGTAATCCGAAGCCACGGTGTTCCCAAAAAGGTGGAGGAGGCTCTTAAGGAGCGAGGGATTGAATATATCGATGCCACATGCCCCTTTGTAAAAAAAATACACAGGATAGTTTCGGAAAATTATGCCCTTGGTAAAACAATTATCATCATAGGCGATGCAAAGCACCCCGAGGTTATGGGTATCAACGGATGGTGTAACGACGAAGCGGTGATTTTTTCGTCATTAGATGACGTTAATTGCGACAATTTGACCGAAAAAGAGTGCTGTGTAGTTGCACAAACTACTTTCGAGAGGAATTTGTGGGAAAAAATCATAAAAATTATAAAAAACACTTGCAAAAAGGTGGTGTTTTTTGATACAATATGTAGTGCGACTAATGATAGGCAAAAAAGCACGGCAGAGCTTAGCCGTGAGAGCGATTTGTTTATTGTAATTGGCGGTCGCAACAGCTCCAACACCAAAAAGCTTTACCAGATTGCAAGTGAAATATGCAAAAAAACAATTCTGGTTGAAGGCGCATGGGAGCTGCCCGAGGAGCTTTATGTTCCGGGGGAACGGATTGGTATAACCGCCGGTGCATCGACACCGGATTGGATAATAAAGGAGGTTTTTACAACCATGGTAAATGCAGAAAATTTAAAAGGAGAGCTTAATTTTGCGGAGGCGTTTGAGGAATCCCTCGTAACTTTAAATACAGGACAGATAGTTACCGGCACAGTTGTTAAGGTTACACCTACTGAAGTTTACGTTGACCTTGGCTTCAAGAGCGAAGGTATCATTCCTTCCGACGAGCTTTCCGAAGACCCCGACGTTAAGTGCGAGGACGTTGTTAAGGTTGGCGACGAAGTTGAAGTATTCGTTGTAAGAGTTAACGACGCAGAAGGCTATGTTAAGCTTTCCAAGAAGAAGGTTGATGCGAAGAAGGGTTGGGCTACAATCGAAAACGCAGCAGAAACACAGGAAATCCTTGAAGGTAAGGTAGTTGAAGCTGTAAACCGCGGTATCGTAGTAGCAGTTAACGGCACAAGAGTGTTCGTTCCCGCTTCTCATGCAACAGAAAGATTTGTTTCCGACCTCTCTACAATGGTAGGTCAGACTGTTTCTCTCCGTATCCTTAACATTAAGGACGACAGACGTGGTAAGAAGGCTATCGGTTCTATCAAGAGCGTTCTCATGGAAGAAAAGGCTAAAAAGAGCGAAGCTTTCTGGGCAAGCGTTGAAACAGGCAAGAAGTACACAGGTACAGTTAAGACAGTTACATCCTTTGGTGCATTTGTTGACCTTGGCGGTGTAGAAGGTCTTGTTCATATTTCTGAACTTTCCTGGACAAGAATCAAGAACGTTGAAGAAGTTGTTAAGGTTGGCGACGTTGTTGAAGTTTACATTATCGAAGCTAATGCTGAAACAAAGAAGGTTTCTCTTGGCTACAAGAAGACAGAGGACAACCCCTGGGTTATCGCTCAGAACACAATGGCTGTTGGCGATGTTAGAAATGTTAAGGTAGTAAGACTTCTTCCCTTCGGTGCTTTCGTTGAAATCATCCCCGGTGTTGAAGGTCTTATCCATGTTTCTCAGATCGACACAAAGAGAATCGGCAAGCCCGCTGATGTACTTAGCGTAGGTCAGATGGTTGACGCTCAGATCGTTGAAGCTGATTGGGAAGCTAAGAAGATTGGTCTTTCTATTAAGGCTCTCCTCGCTCCCGAAACAGTAGAAGAAGTTCCTGTTGCTGAAGAAGCTGCAGAAGAAGTAGCTGAATAATTAAAACAAATAAAATCCGCATCATATGATGCGGATTTTTTGTTTGTAGGGGTGGCCAATGGTCGAGTGCTAATTTAATATAAAATTTCACCTGTACAGCCAATCTTAGCAAGCATCCTTTGGAAAGATGCAAAGCGGTTGGGGTAGAGCTGCTTAATACCAATCTGTAAGTCACGGTTACCATAGCACAGCCAGTAAAGGCGGGCAAACTCGGCAAAGCCTTCATCGCTATTGGAGTTGCCGTAAGTGGATATTGTTGCAATATCATCTTCAACGGCAAGCTGCCATTTTGTGCCCTGGCTCCAATGAGAGCCACGGTTGTTTACATCGCCGTTTGCCATATAGTCGTTGCTGTGACCCAATTCGTGAGCGAAGCTCTTTATCATGGTAGTTTCGTTTGCTGTGCCCTTAAGCCTTACAAACAGTTCTTCACCGCCACAGTTATATGTGGAGGTTGTTGTAGAAAGATAAACATACATATTTTTTATGTGCTGACGGTATGCATAAGGGAATTTACCAAGTGCACTTATTGCTGTCTGCACGTTAGCAAAGCTCGGGTCAACACAGTAAACTGCAACATTTTGTGTTGTATCACTTGTTGTGTATGTAACATCGATGCGGTAGCAGTTGATAGCCGCACCTGTGTAGGGGTGTTCCTCGCTTGCAGAGTAGATAACACCGTTTTCTTCAACCAAATCCCACATAACATGCTTTGTTTTAACAGGTGTACCCTGGGTAATAACCGCATCGCTGCCAGGGAAGGATTGAAGCGGGTAGTAGAAGCCTGATTCGGCAAGCTCGCCGATTACGGGCTTGGAAACAGCATCCAATATCAGAGCTTTTGCATCTTCGGCAGTATATTTTTCGTAGTAAACTTTTGTGAAAACCTTTTCACAATCATCAAGGAAGGAATCTGCGTTAGGAGCATAGGGCATTGCATCAGCACCTATAGACGTACAAATATCGATAATTCTTTGCTGTTGCTTTTCAGTAAAGAGCTTGAATGCGTCTGTTGAAGTCATAAGGGAGAATGGTGTTTCACCTGCATAGTCAACAGACCATTCATACTTTTCATCCTGCACTGTAACTGCACCATCTTTTATAGCAAGATATCCGCCGTTGGCACTTTCAAGTGTGTAGCCGTCATTATATTTTTCCATAATCCAGCGCTGTTTTGCACTGCCTGCAGAATAGAAATATACTCTTACACCGTTTTCCTCTGTATATTCAAGGCGATATTTTGGAGTTGTATAATCTTCAAAGGCGACATAACCTTCGGTCATGTCCTTAAGACGAAAGAGCGTGCCTTCCTCTGCTACGGAAACAACCCTTTTTGAAACAGAAAGGCTACCCTCGGGGGACGAAATTGTATAATAACGTTCGTTCATGCCCTCAAAAACAGTGTCAACACCCATAACAGGCTTTTGGCAATAGATAATGCTTCTACCGCTTATATTGACAGGCTCAAGCGAATCGGGATACATACCAACTAATTTTGCATAGTCGCTGCCGGCTACCGTTTGGGGAATTTCCAAGCTTAAGGTAGTGTTTGTAGAATCTTCTGTGGGAAGAAAAACCGTACTTATGCAATCAAGGAGAATATCGTCCTTGGAGTAATATCCTAATACAAATTTAACACTTTCGTCGCCGGAGTAATATATTGTGGCAGTAAGAGTACCGCTTGTGAGTGAATCGCTGTTCATCATAGCATATACCGATGCAGCTGCAGCAGAAGTTATACTGCCAAGGGATGAAACAGCAATCATCACAATCAAAAATAATGATAATATTCGTTTTTTCATTTTCTTTCTCCTTTACATGGTTGTGTAAATATTATATAATATTTGTATGAAAAATTCAATGAACGTTTTGTTAAAAGGTGAAAATTATGAGATTTTTAATGATTATTGCAGGTTTTTTTCTGTTTGCAAACGGCGGCGTTATGTCGTTAGTGTCGAACTTTAATTTAGGGGTTATCCTTACAGGTGCCGCAGGAGCGTTTTTTCTTTTGTGGGGGATATTCTATAAAAAGATTAACAAAAAAACCGCACAGGGTGCTTTAAAGTGGGTTAAGATAGCTGTTATTGCCCTTGTGTGCATTGAGATGTGTATTGTGGCATTTATTGCCGTTTACGGTCAGTTTGACAATGTCAACTACAAGGAGGATGCTGTTATTGTTTTAGGTGCAGGTATCCGAGGTGACCGTGTTACCGTGCCCTTGGCGTACAGGCTCAATGCGGCAATTGACTATCACAAGAAAAACCCCGAGGCATATATCGTTGTAACAGGCGGACAAGGCTTTCAGGAAACCATAACCGAAGCCGAAGCCATGGAGCGGTATCTTTTAAAAAGAGGCGTTAATCCCGAAAAAATAGTCAAGGAAGAAAAGGCAACAAGCACCAATGAAAACATGGAGTTTTCAAAAAACATTCTTGATGTACGCTTTGGCGAAAATGAGTATACAGTGGTTGTTATAACAAACAACTTCCATATTTACCGTGGCGTGCAGATTGCAAAGCTTGAAGGCTTTGAAAACGTGCATCATAAGCATGCGGGGTTAAAGTGGTATAATATGGCACCATGCTATTTAAGAGAGAGCCTGGCTGTTTTAAAAATGTGGGTTTTTGACATGCTGCTTTAGAAGCAGGCTTCGATATAAATCCCTAACGGGATTCTCGATATGTGCATAGCACTCGATATGCCTATGGCTCGATATGTCCTGCGGGACGATAGAGATTTATATCATATCGAATGTGAATGCAGTGAACATATATCGAAACGAAGCGTTAGCGGAGTTATATCGAACACGCAAAGCGTGTATATCGAAAAACATAAAAGAACATTGACAAAATCTTTCCGATACGATAAAATTTAAATATAAATTTGTAAAAAGGAGTCGGAAAAATGGGATTTTTAAAAGATTTTAAGGCATTTGCATTAAAGGGCAACGTTATCGACATGGCTGTCGGTGTTGTAATAGGCGGTGCTTTCGGCAAAATTGTAACAAGTATAGTTAACGATGTTATTATGCCTGTGTTCGGTTATTTAACAGCAGGTATCAAGTTTACAGATTTAAAGCTTGTTCTTTCCGAAGCTGTTCTGGATGAAGCAGGTGCAGTTGTAACAGCGGAGGTTGCTCTTACATATGGTAACCTTATACAGCAGGTTGTTGACTTTGTGCTTATTGCACTTTCAATTTTCATTGTTATCCGCATTGTAACAAAGGCAGGCGAAAAGCTCAGAAAAAAGGAAGAAGAAGTTGCTGCCCCCGAAGAACCCAAGGGTCCTACAACAGAGGAACTTCTTGTTGAAATCAGAGATTTGTTAAAAAAATAAATTTTCCAAAAAGAGGCTTTAACAAAAGCCTCTTTTTTGTTGATTATTTTGAATCCATGTGCTATAATACATAAGAATTTGTCGAAAGGAGGCGTTACAGTGCAGAAAATTAACAAAAAGGAGCTTATGTGCAGGCTGTTTTTTCCTGCAGCTGTTTTGTATACAGAATTACTGTCGCATATTACATTTTTTGGCATAGAAGCAGACGGCCTTCTTAAAATAATGCTTTTCAGCCTCGTTTTAGGTGCAGGTGCAGATATGCTGTTAAGCCTTAATAAAAAGTATTTTGCACCTTCGGGCATTGTGCTGTTGTCTCTTTTGGGCTTTATTCATTCGGTGCAGTTTGTTTATTATGGCTTTTTTAAGTCGTTCTTTTCATGGAGTGCAGTTGGCATGGCGGCAGATTTAATGCAGTTCTGGCGTGAGACAGCGTTGGCAATACTTAAAAGCACGCCTCTTATTATCTGTGCCTTTGTGCCGCTGATTGTGTTTGTTATTGTTAAAGACAAGCTCTTTTTACCTGTAGAAAAGAAAAAGCTGCAGCTTGGCTTTATGAGTGCTGTTCTGGCTATGTTTCTTATCTGCAGCTTTGCTGTTAAAGAAAACAGAGAAGCACTCTTATACATCACAGGAGATACACAAAAGGCTTTTAAAGAATACGGTATTGTTTTTGGTGGTACAGCAGATGCAGTAAGTTCTGTTTTTCCATCTGCAACAGAAACCGTTGCCAACCCATACGAAGGTATGGAAGTCACCGATACAGAGCAGGTCAAGGTAGAATACAATGTGCTCAATATTGACTTTGATACACTTATTGCAAACGAAACAAATGACGAAATCCGTGCCATGCATGAATATTTCGCATCTGTTCCACCTACAGAAAAAAATGAGTATACAGGGCTGTTTGAGGGGAAAAACATTATATTCCTGTGCCTTGAGGGCTTCAGCCACAAGGCAATAGATAAAGACTTAACCCCTATCCTGCATGAAATGTACACCCAAGGCTTTATGTTCGAGAACTTTTACTCCTCTCTATGGGGCGGAAGCACCGCAACAGGGGAGTACGCAGTTATGACAGGAAATTTTTTCTCGAAGGCAAACTGCATTAAAAACTCGGCAAAGACAAATCAGTATTATTCCCTGGGAAATATTTTCAAGCGTGAAGGCTATAACACCTATGCCTATCACAACCACACCTACACCTACTACGGCAGGCATAAATCGCACCCCAATTTTGGCTACGATGTGTTCAAGGCGGTAGGCAACGGACTTAAGCTTACAAAGGGCTTGTGGCCAAACTCCGACGAGGAGCTGGCAATAGCTACCGTGGATGAATACATCAACTCAGAAAAGCCCTTCCATGTTTATTACATGACGGTAAGCGGACACGCCTTTTACAACTGGGGCGGAAACCACATGTCCAAAAGAAACCGTGACATCATCCCTCTTGACTGGACATACAGCGAAGGGGTTAAGGCATATTTTGCATGCCAGTACGAGGTTGAAAAAATGCTTGGCGTTCTGCTTAGTAAGCTGGAAGAAGCAGGCAAGCTGGAGGATACGGTTTTTGCAATGAGCTGTGACCATTTTCCGTACGCATTGTCCGACAGCGAGCTTAGTGATCTTTACTGCTTGGATAAAAACGGAATACGAAGCAACCCCGAGCTTTATAAAAATGCTTTTATATTTTGGACCCCATCCATGGA
>JAFUJG010000336.1 GCA_017468215.1 Clostridia bacterium
AGTTAAGTCAATGGGGAAACCGTATGTATCGTACAGACGGAATGCATCGCTGCCACGGAGAAGCTTTTCGTTCTTTTCTTCAAGCTGAGCGATATAATCTTCAAGAATTGACAAACCGCTGTCAATTGTCTCGGAGAAACGAGCTTCTTCAATCTGGATAACCTTCTTGATATAGTCACGCTTTGCCTCGAGCTGAGGATAAGCATTCTTAGACTCGTTAATAACTGTATCGGCAATATTGTAAAGGAAGTTTCCTTTAATGCCAAGTAATCTGCCATGTCTTGCAGCACGGCGAAGAAGACGACGTAAAACGTAGCCTCTGCCTTCGTTAGAGGGGCCAACACCGTCACAAACAAGGAATGTTGTGCTTCTGATGTGGTCTGTAATAACACGGAGAGAAACGTCGCTCTTTTCGTTTTCGCCGTAATTTACGCCTGCCAGACGGCTGATTTCAATCATGATGTTACGAACTGTATCAACCTCGAAAAGGTTCTGTACGCCCTGCATGATTGCCGCAATTCGCTCGAGCCCCATACCTGTATCGATGTTGGGCTTTGCAAGACGGTTATAATTACCGTTTTCGTCCTTATCAAACTGTGTGAAAACAAGGTTCCAGAATTCAACAAATCTGTCGCAGTCGCAGCCAACAGCACAATCGGGCTTTCCACAGCCTGCATCTACACCACGGTCAAAGTAGATTTCGCTGCAAGGACCGCAGGGGCCTGTACCGATTTCCCAGAAGTTGTCTTCCTTACCCATTTTTTTGATTCGGTCTCTTTCAACGCCAACTTCATTTACCCAGATATCGATAGCTTCGTCGTCATCCTCGTAAACAGTAACCCAAAGCTTATCCTTGGGAAGCTTTAAGTCCTCTGTGATAAATTCCCACGCCCAAGCTGTTGCTTCATGCTTAAAATAGTCACCAAAGGAAAAGTTACCCAGCATTTCAAAGAATGTACCGTGTCTTGCAGTTTTACCAACACGTTCAATATCTGGTGTACGGATACACTTCTGGCATGTTGTAACACGGTTTCTGGGCGGAATTTCCTTACCCAAAAAGTAAGGCTTCAAGGGTGCCATACCTGCATTTATAAGCAATAAGCTGTCATCGTTCTGCGGAATAAGCGGAAATGAAGGCATTCTGAGATGGCCCTTAGACTCAAAGAAGCTAAGGTATCTTTCTCTGATTTCATTTAATCCAAGTTTCTCCACAATAGTTCACTCCTTTAAATTAATCAAAAGCCCGACACTATCAGGCACTATGTGTTTCGTCATACGCCGCCTTAACAGCCTTTGCAAGCTGGTCAGAGCAGCTGGTCTGCTTAAAGCCGCATGTAAGGTTAGCGAAATATCCCTGTATCTGGTCAACAGTCATTCCGTCAACAACTCTTGAAATAGCTTTAAGGTTACCGTTGCATCCACCGAGAAAATTAACATTAGTGATTACATCGCCGTCAATATCAAATGTGATTTGTACAGCGCAGGTACCTTTTGTCTTGTAGGTGTATGTCATAAATTCATCCCCTTTCTACTACAAAGCAGAAAATCAATTTATTATACACCAAATTTCTACTATAATCAAGTATTTTCTTACACTATTGACTGAATTAATCTCTGACATATTTTTTTCAGCACGCAGCTTAAAGGTATGGCTAGCAAAATCCCCCAAAATCCCCCAAAAGAGCCTGCATACAGTGCAAGCACGGTTACCGATGGGTGCAACGAAAGAGTTCCTGATGATATTTTAGGTGTGATGATGTTATTTTCTATCTGCTGTATTATAAGAAGCCCTGCTATAACCACTATAATCATACCCGGCTTACTGATAAGAGTAACCACCACAATAATACCCATAGCCAAAAAAGCTCCCGCATATGGAATAATATCCAGCACAGCTGCTATAAACGCCAGTCCCAAAGCATACGGTATCCTTACACTATACAAAAACAGTGCATCAATAACAAAAAGTATTGCAGCTATAAGCACCTGTCCTTTAAAAAAAGAGTCAAAGCAGAGCTTTATATCATCAAGCAGAAGCTTAAAAGCTCCTTTCAGTTTTTGCGGCACAAGCTCCTTAAAGGCTTTTTTTATATTATCCGCATCTGAGAGCATATAAAATGCCGCAACGCATCCAACAAAGACATTAAAAGTGTTTTTGGCGGCACCTACAACAGTTTTGTAAACCTTACCTCCTCCGCTAAACAGCTCAGTAGCATATTTTTGAATGGTAGGATTTTTAAAATATGCTAACAAAATGTGTGCAATCTCCCCTATTGCAGTTGTAATTTTAGGAACAGCTACCCATATTATCAAAGCAATAGCTGCAATAATCACAGCATAAACCAGAATTGTTGCTATCATGGGTTTAATTTTGAGCTTTTCAAAAAATTTCACAAGGGGATAAAACAAATACACCACTGCCCCTGCCGTGACAAAAGGTGCAAAAAAAGCTCTCAACGGTGTAAAAATTGTAATTATGAAAAGGACGAATAAACACAAAAATATTAAAGATGTTACAAAAAGCGGTTTGTCTCTCATTTAAATCACTCCGTATGTAAAAAGGGGTATTTCCCCTTTTTTCAGTTGTGCATATCCTTCATATTTCCTGCAATATTTTCCATTGAGTTTACTATACTGCTGGCAGATTTTTTAAGCTTTTTTGCGTCCTTGTCCTTTAAAGGGTCCATGCACATACCTGCAATTCCACCTGCAACAACACCTGCAATAAGTCCTGTTGCAAAGCCCTTTGAGAAAATCATCATTACACCTCGTTATTTTTTTTGTGGTTATCAGAAGCGTCCAGAACAACGCTTCCCTTGAGATAATTAACGGTATTTCGGGCCGGGCATATCATCCGTCCTGACAGAAGATCCTCAATTAGTGAAGAACCGATTTCGAATGCGGCAATTGTTCCTGTTTCAAAATCAAAGCGTATATTCTGAACCAATCCTGCACTATAACCGTCAGAATATATTGCCTTCTTCTTATAAATATCATTTCCGCAGCTTTTGTAATCGGTATATAACGGTACTACCTTTACAAATTTTTCGCCAAAGCCATTGACATATATGCAAACCTCGTCCCATCTGCATACATCTTTCATATAAAACAGACGGTGACGGTATATCAATGAATCGTTTCTGGATATGATACCTATTATACGGTTTGTATCTCTACTGACGAGTATGTCCGAAAGCCTTCCAAAGTATTTGTTTGTATCTCTGTTGCAAATTTTTCTGCCTTTAAGCTTTAAGAAGCTTTCGTACATTTCCTTG
>JAFUJG010000337.1 GCA_017468215.1 Clostridia bacterium
ACGGTTTACGATAAAAGCTATCACACTCCTGACTGGATAAAGAACGCCGTTGTTTATCAGATATTCCCCGACCGTTTCTTCCGTGGTGAGGATACCCCCATCCATGGTATTGCCCGCAATTGGGGAGATGAGCCCTACTATACTGCTGAGCAGTTCGGCGGAGACTACCTCTCTAATGACTTTTTCGGCGGTACTCTGTCGGGTATTGAGCAAAAGCTCCCCTATCTTGCCGACATGGGCGTTACGGCAATTTATCTTAACCCCATATTCAAGGCGTTTTCCAATCACCGCTACGACACAGGGGACTACGAAAATATCGACGAAACCCTTGGCACAAATGAAGACTTCAAGCGTCTTGCCGCTAAAGCAAAGGAAATGGGAATCCGCCTTATCTTAGACGGTGTTTTCAGCCACACAGGCTCCGACAGCCGTTATTTCAACAAGTATGGTCATTATGACACGGTAGGTGCATACCAGAGTGAGGATTCACCCTTCTACAGCTGGTATCATTTCCACGGTGACCATGACCATTACGATTCCTGGTGGGGCTTTGACACCCTTCCCAACACAGAAGAACTGGACCCCGAGTACGAAAAATATATTCTTAACAATCCCGACAGCATTATCAAGCGTTGGATTGAAAACGGTGCTTCGGGCTGGCGATTGGACGTTGCCGACGAGCTCCCTGATAAGTTTATTTTAGACCTTCGCAAAGCTGTTAAAGAAAAGGACCCCGACGCCCTTGTTATAGGCGAAGTGTGGGAGGATGCCTCCAACAAAATAAGCTACGGCGAAAAACGTAAGTTCCTGTTGGGTAAGTCTCTGGACGGTGTTATGAACTATGTTTTCCGTGCTGCAGTGCTTGACTATCTCATAGGAGAGGATTCGCCTCTTTTTGCACAGAGGATTTTGTCTATGAAGGAAAACTATCCTGCAGAATCGCTCTATGCTTCACTTAACCTTATTTCGACCCACGATGTTCCCAGAGCTCTGACAATCCTTTCCGACGCCCCTTCTGTAGCAGGGCTTGACCGTAACGCACAAAAGGCTGTTGTTGTATCGGACGAAAAGCGTCAGCTTGGCTTGGAAAGGTTAAAGCTTGCTATTTTAATGCAGTTCACCCTCCCGGGTGCACCCTGTGTGTACTACGGAGACGAAATCGGCATGTATGGTTATGCTGACCCCTTTAACCGCCGCTGCTTTGACTGGGATAAAATCAACTGCGAGCTTCACGATATTACAAAAAAATATGCTCAGCTTCACGCTAAATATCAGGTACTCAGAACAGGCGATTTGAACATGGTTTATACAATAAACTCTACTGTTTGCTACCTTCGCTACAACAATATGTTCGGAAGTGATAACACAAAGTTCAAGGTGCTGGTATGTATAAACGCATCACAGACACATAGCGAAAAGCTCCATCTCGAAATGGGTAGATTCAACTTCGACACAGCTGTTGATGCGGAAACAGGCGAAGAAATCCCCTATGAAAATCACTCTCTTGATGTGGTGGTTCCGCCTCTTTCGGCTAAAATTTATATTTTGGAAAAGTGCTCTGCTGAATGTTATGACACAGAGTATATATAATAATTAATTGACTGCGTCATGAATTGGTTTCACCGTGAATTGTCTGCGACATGAATTGCCTCTTTGAGGCA
>JAFUJG010000338.1 GCA_017468215.1 Clostridia bacterium
ATAATGAAGGGGTCACGCATACATTCATGACCTTTTGTAGACTCCAACACGGGATTACCGAAGTTGATGGTGTTAAAATTGTAACCGTCACGGCTCAATCCGTAATACAATTTTTCCTGCTCGGGGCGATTACCTGTAAAGTATGCAAATAAATACGCAAAGTCTTCTTCTTCAACAGTTATTGTATACTCACGTGTGGCTGTCCATTCGCCGTATTTTGCAACGGCTGTTAAGGTTGTTGTTTTACTGCCGCCACCGGAGGGGGCACGGTTAATTTCACCCTTAACGCTTATAACGTCAGCATCTCCCGGTATCCAGGTGATTTCACTGCCCATGGTGCCTTGGGTAGGAAGATACAAATCCTCCTTCAGATGTTCAAGATTGCCAACCAAACGGATAGCTGCAATATCGGTTTCAGCTCGTTCCATATCTGTATACTCATGAACAACTGTAAAGATATATTCTCTTGTTACGCTCTTTCCGTTTGCATTTGTAAAGGTTGCAACAAGCATTACATCGTTATCATATTCGCCACGCTTGATTTCACCTGTTTCTGCCGATAAAAAGCTTTCTTCTTTACTTTCCCATGTAACTGTCACACCTGCGTGCTCTTTGGGAAGTGTGATATTTTCTTCTAACCTGTAGCTTTCAAACTCAAGGCTTTCGGCTGCAATGTATAAATCTGCCACTTCTGCCGCAGCTGTATGTTCTGCCGCAATTGAGGCAATTTCTTCAGTGGAGAGCGATTTGGAATACACTCTGAAATCTTCAATGTAGCCCTTGAAATAAGCATCTCCCGAATATTGGCTCTTTGCAAGGTAGTTTGCCATGGTATCTCCTAAGCTCGAGGCAAGAAGCTCGCTTGTGGTTTCACTTACAACACTACCGTTAATATACATCTTTTTTGTTTTGCCGGCCATAACAATTGCAACGGATGCCCAATTTCCTCTTTGAATGGGGTCGGCTTTCATTTCGGCTTCTTCCTGCCACCAGCCAACTGTTGTCATTGCAAAACGAGCATTTGAGCCGTTGTTTGTATTTAAGAACAAATAGTTATTCTCGCTTGTACCTACAGTAAAGGTAAACTGATTTGCACCATCCATCTCGGGACGCACGTTTATAACAAAGGTTACATTCTCCTCGCCGGATACGAGGTTGTCGGGCATATGGATATAATCATCCGTGCCGTCAAAATATGCGTAGCCATGCTCAATCACAGCCTCGTAGTTAGTACCTTGTGTTATGGCAGAGTCAAAATCGTAATGCAGAATAACATCATCGCTCTCCTGTGCCATAACACAAGGTATTGCCGAAACTGTCATAACCGCACCAAGTATTCCCGCCAAAACTTTTTTCATTTTTATTTTTTTCATATATGGTCCTCCTTGGGATTTTTTACACAAATATACATAATAATTATATCATCACCCTCTATTTACTGTCAACACAAAAAAGGGCGGTTGTTACCGCCCTTTTACTCTTAAAGTACTATTCTCTTTTTAAAGTCTTTTTTGGAAAGATGCTTTGCGTTTTTCACAATTTTAATTCCCATTTCATTTGCACGCTCCATAAAGCTTGCATCGGGTTCAAACTGTGATATAACAACTATTTTTTTTGCATATCTTCCTCCAAAGCGGTTTGCCACGGTGGAGAGCTTGTACAGCTCGTTGGAATCAACCATTCCGTTTTTACAGGAAATAAAATATCCTACAGCACCCTTTGTTAAAAGGCAGTCGATTTCATTTTCAACCTCTCGTTTGCCTTTCCAGTCGATGACTACGCCGCTTTGTCCGTCATCAAAGCATCCGGCATCCTTAGCCACAATGTAGGTATACATTTCAAGTGCAGTTCCCTGCCTTGACAAAAGATATTTTACAACATCGTTTTTGTATACAAGGCTTCCGTTTTTACCTTTTCGTACAAGCCCTGCCTTTTCCAGCTTGGTGCGTATTGTCACAAGCTGATTATTAGCATCGCTGCGATAGCCTCGGAGGGCCCCTATAGCACTGTTCCATCCCGAGGGGTCTTTACGGCATATCTCCCAGACCTTTTCAATGTCTTCCTCACTTCTGGCATCTCTTTGCCAGGTGTATGTTTCCTTAAGGCGTTCAGCAACCTCTGCCCGTCCGGAATGAAGCCCGATAAGCTCCTCTACAGTAAGCTTTACCTCATAGGTTTTATATGTCACATCACTGTTTATCCCTGTTACGGTGTTTTTCACCACATCCACAACATGCATAGGTCGGTTAAGCTTTTTTGCTACCTCACCTATGGCAACAAGCATCATATCTTCTCCGCCTGTTATATCAAAATCGCAATCGGGGAACCTTTCTGCCACATCCTCCAGTTTTTTTACAACACTTTCAACGCTTGAAGCGTCAACCCACTCAGGCAGGATTTCAGTTTTCATTCCACGCCTTGCAATAATACTGTTCAAGGTGTCAAAAAAGGCTTTATCCTTTTCCCCTGTGTAGAGAATAACTGCCCTTTGTGGCTTAAGGCATAGCGTGCCAACCACATTATCCATTATTTCATTGTCAAATAATTCTACAATAGTCATGGGTACCGTCCTTTATCAGAAGGGGTTAATATTACTCATTATATCAACAGTATACGAATCCTCTATCCATGCACTTACGCTTTCATTAGAGGATGCCACTGCCCCTGTAAATGCCACAGCTATCCACACAATAACAAAGCTTATGACAATTCCGCAGCCAAGCCCCACAACTGCATTAAGCTCCTTTAATACAGGCAGCTTGGTTGCAAGCTCCAAAATCCTCGAGGCAACAGCTATAGTAAGCTTTGTGACAACAATTAAAAGTACAAATATTATAATATTTATTATAACCCTTGTTACTGCCGCAGAAAGAGATGTGGTTATAGCCTCTGCGGCCTCATTCTCCGCTGTTCTGATTGCACTTTGCATGAAATCGGGCAAGGCATCTATAGCTTCGTTTTCGTCTTGGGGCTCGTTATCGGGAGCAATTGTTTCACGTACAATGGCTTCCAGATTTTCCGGCAGAGCGGTTTCATATACCATATCTGTCAGCACCGGGTATAAAAGCGATGCCACAATTATTGACAACACCAGCCCCCCAAGGCTGAATATTGCCTTCATACCGCCTCTGCGCATCATTACCAAAGACACAGTCAGCGTAAATATCAATGCCGCTATATCAAAAATCATTTTTCAAAATCCTTTCCTTGAGGCAAGCTTGCCTTAACGCACAATTGTTGTATTTCCTCCGGCAAAAATCATTGCTGCATTTCCTGCAGGGAACGGCATTGCAAACTTAATGGGAGAAGCTAATTCAAAGCTCTTTTTTATCTTACCGTTGCTTTTTACTATATCAAGCACATCGGAATGTGCTACGCCTATGTATCCGCCGTTAACGGAGATGTGCTCTATTTCGTCTTCAAAGGCGATACTGCCTCTCATTTCGCCGTTTTTATCGTAAATTTCAAGAACGCTGCTGCCCACAGGTGCACCCTCGGCACCGTCAAAGGCAAGAGCTACCATATCATCGGTTGTTATATCGGCTGTTTTCAAAACTCTGTTTTCAAAGCTTATGCTTCCTGCCAGAGCACAGTCTGAGCGGTAAAAATCAATGCTCTTATTTCCAAGGCATACAAAGGAGCCGTTTTTATTGAAGTGTACGCCCACGTAAATGTTCGACTCTACAAAAAACTCGCTCTTTACGTCTTCACGGTTGAACTCGGCAAGCACAACATTGCTGCCGTATACGCCGCTTTTCACGTTAGCTTCAATAATAATAAGCTTACGGTTGTTAGCACTTATATCCATGTCGATAAATGTATTATCCGAGATGCGGTAACGGTAAATGCCTTCACCGTTTTTATGATACACATTTATAACAGCATTATAGCCTGTTTCCTCGGTTGCCACCGCAAAAAAGCCGTTGGCGTTTGTTACAACAGAAATAATCCTGCCCTCGCATTCGACCTCACATTCAATCTCTCCGCCGTTATAAAGCCTTGCGGTACGACCCTTGTAGTCTGCCGCAACAACGTATTTACCTCTTGCGTGCAATATAGGGTCAGAAAGCATAAAATTAGCCTCAGTGAGAATGTTGGCACCACGGTCAACAACGGTAAAATTGCCTCCCGAAACAATGCCCACATAATCACCCACCGCCACAGGCGAGCCCTTTATGGTTGCACCGAACGCCGAATCGGTAGTATTGTTCATACCTAACACTATGCGTTCACTGTCGTCATTTATGCTTACTGATTCATAAATCTGAAAAACTGCAATCATTATGAAAAACAGCATAACTAGCCCAAGCACTACGGTCAATGCAATATCCTTTACTTTTTTATTTATTTTCTTTGCCATTTTCATCAATCCTTTAATATACAACTTCTTCAAGTCTGAGCCCTTCAGGCGGAGCTGTCACACCGCCAAGCCTGCGGTCCTTTTCCTCTAAAATAGTTTTTACCTCCTCGGCTGTAAGCTTGCCGTTACCCACATACACCAGTGTGCCCACAATAATACGCACCATGTTATACAAAAAGCCGTTTGCCGTTGCAGTAACCGTTATAACATCACCGTTTTTTTCCACCTCAACTCTCTTAAGGTTTCGCACGGTTGTTTTCGCACTTGAGCCCGATGCCATAAAGGCGGTAAAATCCTTTTCCCCTACCATATACGCTGCCGCTGTTTTCATTTTATCCACATCAAGAGTTATGGGATAATGCCACACAAACCGTGACATGAACGGGTCATTATGTTCACAATTCAGTATCCTGTAACGGTAGGTCTTTTCTACGGTGTTGTATCTTGCATTAAAATCCTCATCCACCTGCACACACTCCACCGCACGTATATCGGGCGGCAAAAACTGATTAAGCACCAAAGGGATTTTATTTACCGGGATAGATGTGTTGCACCTGAAATTTGACACGTGCATTGCCGCATGTACACCTGCATCCGTCCTGGAGCAGCCTGTTACAACTATTTTTTCCTTCATAACCTTTTGGAGGGTATCCTCTAAAACCTCCTGGATGGTTATGCCGTTAGGCTGGCGTTGCCAACCGTGATATTCAGTTCCGTCATATTTTAACGTAAGCTTTAAATTCATACAAAAAATCCTGCCACATAATAAATTATTAAACAAGCCATCACTATGCCCACAAAGGCAAACGCTATCCAATCGCCCTTTTTATACTTAAGCTGTCTGAAGCTTGTTCGGTTTGTGCCTCCGTTATAGCAGCGGCACTCCATAGCCATTGCAAGCTCGTCTGCACGCCTGAAGGCACTTACAAAAAGTGGCACAAATAAGGGTATCATACCCTTTGCTTTTTTTACAATTCCACCGGATTCAAAATCGTTCCCTCTGGACGCCTGAGCCTTCATTATCTTCTCGGCTTCCTCGGAAAGAGTAGGTATAAACCTTAATGCAATGCTCATCATCATTGCAATTTCGTGTGAGGGAAATTTTATCTTCTCCAAAGGTTTAAGTAGCTTTTCTATACCTGCGGTCAACGCCATAGGCGATGTTGTCAAGG
>JAFUJG010000339.1 GCA_017468215.1 Clostridia bacterium
AGAATAGGTAACTGTGAAATCGATGTTAAAAACGAATATCCTTTAAACCGTAACAACACTCACTATCTTGCAATTAAGCTTGAAGACAGTGAAGGCGGTGTAAAAAACCTTGGTTTTAATAACGGTATGAACATTATCAAGGGGGAGAAATACAAATTTTCCTTCTACGGACGCCGAGACACGGGTTTTAAGGAAGATGTCAACATCTTTCTCGTAAATAAAGATACGACGGCTGTAATCGCCTCTGAGAGCGTAAAAATTATAGGCTGTGACTGGGAAAAGTATGAAGGCGTACTTTGGGCAAAAGAAAGTGCGACATGTCACTTGTGCGTTACAACGAGCGGCAAGAGCGTGGTTTATCTTGACGAGATATCGCTTTTTCCACCTACATACAAAAACCGTGACAACGGTTTGAGACGTGATATAGCGGAGCTTCTTTGTGAGTTGAAACCCAAGTTTATGCGTTTTCCCGGAGGCTGTTTGGTTCATGACGGTAATCTTGACCCTCATGCAAGAAATGCGCTGTATCGTTGGAAAAATACTATCGGTGATGTAGCCGAGAGGCCTTCGCGCAGAAGTAACTGGGGGTATAACCAGACACTTGGACTGGGATATTATGAGTATTTCCTGTTTTGTGAGGATATTGGCGCAAAGCCCCTTCCGGTGCTTCCTGCAGCGTACAATCCTCACCATAAAGATGCAGTGCCCTTTGAGGAGATGCAACCCTGGATTGATGATGCTCTTGATTTGATTGAGTTTGCAAACGGTACAACCGACACAAAATGGGGCAAAATTCGTGCAGAACTCGGACACAGCGAACCTTTTAACCTTGAATACCTTGCAATAGGTAATGAAGAGGTTGGTGACGATTTCTTCAATCGTTATCCGTATTTTCATAATGCAATCAAAGCAAAATATCCCGAAATTAAGCTTATTGGCTCATCGGGTCCGTTCCCTTGCGGAGGCGAGTTTGAAAAGGGTTGGAAATGCGCAAGGGATAACAAGTCTGAAATGGTAGACGAGCATTATTATGTATCACCTGAATGGATGATTGCAAATAATAAACGTTACTTTGAGTATGACAAAAATGACCCCAAGGTATTCTTGGGAGAATATGCGTCGTGGGGCAATACCTTTTATAATGCACTTTGCGAAGCCAGCTATATGACAAGTATGGAAATGTGCGGCAATGTTGCCCTTGCATGCTATGCACCACTTTTATGTAATACAGATTACGTTAACTGGAAGCCCGACATGATATGGTTCAATGGCGAAAAGGCATACGCTACGCCTAACTACTATGTGCAGAAAATGTTTATGAACAACCAGGGGACAGAGGCAATTGAGCATACTGTTGTATCAGAAAAAACCTCTGTGCCTGTTACCGGTGAAAACATCGAAGGAGAGATTTTCTTTAAAACAGTTGATACTGAGGCATACTTTTATGATATTAAGCTTAACGGCAAGATTGTAAATGAAAAAGGCTTTACACTTAAAAAAGAAGGTTTCCAAATGTTCAAACTTGAAGAGTGTAGAAATATCGGGGATTTTGAACTTGAATGTAAAGCTAAAGAACTTGACGGAAAACGAGGGTTTATAATTCGATTTGGCGTTAAGGATTACGGCAATTTTTACCATTGGGAGCTTGGTGGCTGGCAAAACCAAGACAGTGCAGTTTGTTCTACAGTAAACTATAGGGAATCTGTTCTCGGTCACGAGCTTAAAAGTGTTGAAAAAGGCAGAGAATATGCCCTTAAAATAGTGGTTCGTAAAAACAGAATTTGCTGCTATATTGACGGTGAGCTTGTTCATGATGTTGTATCAAAACCGGCTGTAATTGAGCCCGTATATACTTCGGCATCAACCGATGAAGACGGAAATGTTATTCTTAAAGTGGTAAACTTACAAGATAGTGCCTACAAGGCTACAGTCGATGTACAAAGAAAAATCAACTCCGTTAAAGCTGAGGTGCTTACAGGTAATCAGAGCGATGAAAACTCCTTTGAGGAGCCGCGAAAAATTTCACCCTGTGATATAGAGGTAAAATTTGAAGGTGAGATTATAGAGCACGAGTTTGCACCCTGCAGTGTAACGGTTTTAATTATAGGATAAAGCATGTTCAGATATTTAGATTCTTTTGCGGATATGGTTTCAAAACCTTTAAAAACCAGACCGCTGGCTGTTTTTTCAATATTATCATTTATATTTGGTATCATGAGGCTGTATATAAATATACAGCCTCTGGTTTTATTGGCAGCATCGTTTGCATTGATTATAGTGATTTTATATGTTAATAAAAGAATAAATCTCTTTATTACGGTATTTATCATACTGTCAATGGTTTTGGGTATTGGTGCATCGTCATACCATATTGCAAGCAATAAAAATATATGCGAAACACTTGACAACCAAGAGGTGCGTGTTTACGGCACGGTTGCATCTGTTCCGGAAAAATATGAAAACGGTATGAACTTCTTTGTTGATGTAGACAAAATTTACCATAATACCGGAACTTTTAAAGATGTAAAAATATATGCCCGTGTATATGAGAATATTGATTTCAAATTTGGTGACAAAATTGCTTTTAATGCGTTGTGCTATGAATCTTATTCTGACAGAGAAAATACAAA
>JAFUJG010000340.1 GCA_017468215.1 Clostridia bacterium
CGGTACATATCTTTACACAGAAAAATTGAAGCCCGTTACATACGCACTCAGCCAGATTTTGGCAGCAGGTGTTGTTCGAACCGGTGTATCGAGTGCAGTAAGCTTGATTATGCTTATTGTTCCCGTTGCAGTATTCGTAATTTCACAGAGTAACGTTGTAGAAACAATGGCTTCGTCCGGTATGAAGGACTAAGGAGGTGCAGATTGTGAAAAAGAGAATTATTACTTTTGTTCTGGCTTTAGCCTTTACACTTATCCTTTTCGTGCAAGCTGTACCTGTTATGGCTGAGCATTCCAAGGATGCAAGCTACATTTACGACTTCTGGGGCAACGCAAACCAGAGCTTGTCTGCTTTCCAGCTGGCAACAGTTATTGACGGCAACTCCATGGGTAACGGCCTTGACCTTGCAAGCGTAAAGGACGTATTCGTATACAACAATGAAGAAATTTATGTTGTAGACTCTACAAGCGGCAGAGTAAACATCTTCGATAACGAATTCAACTTTGTTGATTCTATCAGAATTATCAGAAACGAAGACGGCAAGATAGTTGTTAGTGAAACGACAAACAAGCAGATGCTTCTTAACAATCCCGAAGGTGTTTACGTTACTGACGAATTTATCTACATTGCCGATACAGGCAACGACAGAGTGCTTGTTCTTGACAGAGCAACACACGCACTGGAGCGAGAAATCACAAAGCCCGACACTATGGTTGGTGATTCCCTCTTTAAGCCCTCCAAGATTGCTGTTGACCATTCCGGCAGAATCTTCATCGTAGTTCAGAACAGTACAGAAGGTATTATCGAGCTTAACAGCGATGGTAGCTTCTCTCGTTACTACGGTGTAAACTCTCCCACAGTAAACCTTCTTGACTACTTCTGGAGAAGCATCGCTACAGATGAACAGAAGGAAACAATGGCTAAGGTTTATGCTCCTGCATTCAGTAACCTTCATGTTGACCAGGAAGGCTTCGTATATGCAGTAACACTCGATACAGCGTCTAAGGAAATGGTTTTCCGTTTCAACTCTAACGGTGAAAACGTTCTCAGAAAGTTCGGTTATTCCGAACAGCTCGGTGACCTTCCCGCACCTATGGATGATTCCTTTGCAATGAGCACATTCGTTGACGTTGCTGTTAATGAATTCGGTGTATATGCAATATTGGATACAGTGAAGAACCGTGTATTTGTTTACAACTTCGACGGTAACCTTCTTTCCATCTTCGGTGGTGAAGGCTCAACAAAGGGTACCTTTGCTAACCCCACAAGTATTGCATGGATGGGTAACGACCTTATCGTAGGTGACGAAAACCTTTCCTCTGCATTCATTTTCAAAACAACTGACTTCGGCGACCTTATCCTTGAAGCTGAAGAAAAGTACTACACAGGCGACTTTGAAGGTGCAGCAGTGCTCTACAAGGAAGCAGTTGAAATGAACGCAAACTATGACCATGCATACGTTTCTATCGGTAAGAACTTACTTATGCAGGATGAATATGAACAGTCTATGTACTATTTCCGTTTAGGTAACGACAAGACTTATTATTCTACAGCTTTCATGGGCTACAGAAACTTAATCATCCAGAAGTATTTCTTTGTACTGGCAATTGTAGTTGTTGCTTTTGTATGGTGGGTAATCGCCGGCGAAATTAAGTACAACAAGCAGCAGCGTAAGCTGGAAGAACTGTGAGGTGAGAGCGATGAAAAAGTTTCTTGAAGATTTTAAATATTTGACCCACGTTATCTTTCATCCGTTCGACGGCTTCTATGAAGTAAGATTCAGAGGGAAGGGTAATTACTACCTTGTTGCTCTTATCTTCCTTTTAAGCGGTCTTATGAACGTTATCGCATACCAGTACACAGGCTTTATTATGAATAATAATCCTCTCTACGGTATGAACTCAGTTACAACCTTCATTTTCGGATTGTTCCCTTATCTCCTCTTTGCGATAAGTAACTGGAGTATGACAGCAATCTTTGAAGGTAGCGGTAAGTTTTTGGACATTTTAACAGTTCTTGCTTATTCGCTTTTCCCCAAGCTTATAACAGATATTATCGTAATTATCTGTTCAAACGTTGTAACACAGGAAGAAGCAATGATTCTTACAGCTGTTCAGATGATCGGTCTTGTATGGTTCTGCTTCCTTGTATTCAGCGGCTTGTGCGTAATTCATGAATACGGTGCAGGCAGAAACCTTGCTATGATTATTGCAACATTCGTTGCTGCCATAGTAATTATCTTCCTTGCTACACTGTATGTAACACTCGTTGAGAAGGCTCTTACATTCTTTACAGACTTCGCAACAGAACTTGCTAGGAGGTGATGATATGAAGAAGATTTTAAGTAAAATTTCACTTTTGAAAATTATTACACTTATCGTTGTAATTGCACTTGTTGCTTCCTTCGTATCAAAGCTTCCCGAACTTGCAATGAAGTCCACTCCTGTTCAGGAGGTTCTTCAGACAGGTTTAGGCCTTGAAGTCGGCGAAACAATCGACAAGGCACTTACAGGCAGCGTTAAGGTTGCCGAAAACGGTGGCAGAGCTCTTTATGTAGAGCCTAAGACACTTAATGTTACGGTTGTTGATACTCTTACAAACAGTGTATGGAGATCTTCTCCTGCTGACGGCTCTCTTACAGAGGCCGAAAAAGCTCCCTTGTTCATCTCTTTCCTTGATGCAACAGGTGCTCTTAAAACATGGGATGCATACACATACTCTATCGCAAACGATAACACAACACGTGAATTGGAAGCAGGCGAGAGCTATTCCGATACATACAAAATTGAACAGATAGCTGACGGCTTCAGAGCAACACTCAACATTAGCGAAAGCGAATCTACTGAGCTTGACCAGTACATGCCCAAGAAGATTTCTATTGAGCGTTACGAAGAATGCTTCCTTAACAAAGCAACAGCTCTTTTCGAAGAAGGCAAAATCACAGAGGATGACCTTACAAAGTACAACAAGGCTCTTTCAATGATTTATGCTATCGATACCGAAGAAGGCGACCACTACTACAACAAGTATGCTGGTACACCTCCGGTAACAGTAACAAAAATCCTTATCGACCTTTCCAAGAAGGTTGAGTATACTCGTGATGACCTTATCAACGACTCCAG
>JAFUJG010000341.1 GCA_017468215.1 Clostridia bacterium
TAGTTATATGCCTACAGTACAGGAACGATACGAAAGATTAAAAAGTGTGGTCGTTGAACGAAAAGAAGAATTCGACAGCCTTATTGACTTTATTGAAAATAAAACAGAATATCTTACTGCCCCTGCATCTACCAGGTTCCACTTATCAAAGGAGGGCGGTCTTTTAGAGCACAGTGTTAATGTATGTGAAAACATGCTCAGGATAAAGCATGCACTTTATCCTGCTATCAGCGATGAAAGCTGTGTTATTGTAGCCCTCATACACGATTTGGGAAAGGTTGGCATGCCCGACAACCCCCAGTATATTAAAAATGAACCCACAGCAAAGCAGAAGCAGTATGGCTTCCCCGCAACGGTACCCTACAGCTTTAACAATAATCTGACATATCTGTCGGTACCGGTCAGAAGCCTTTATCTTGCACTTCCGCACATTTCCCTTACAGAGGAAGAAGTACAGGCTATTATATACCATGACGGTCAGTACGTTGATGATAACAAAAGCGTTGCAACAAAAGAGTGCCCATTGCTTTTACTTTTGCAGTTTGCTGACACGTGGAGTGCGTTTGTAACAGAAAAATAATGAAATTATTTTTCTGTTGCAGTGAAGACGTAAGAAGGAATAGTGAATAGGTTAGTAAGAAACTCCGCACATGGAGTTCTGCTGATTAATTATACAACGGAGGAAAATTATGACAGAACCGAAGAATATACGAAATATAGCAATCATTGCCCACGTTGACCACGGTAAAACAACCCTGGTTGATGCCATGCTCAAGCAAAGCGGTGTTTTCCGTGAAAATGAGCAGGTTGATGAAAGAGTGATGGACTCTAACGACCTTGAAAAGGAAAGAGGTATTACAATCCTTGCCAAAAATACCTCCTTGGAATATAAGGGTGTTAAGATTAATATCTTGGATACTCCCGGTCATGCTGACTTTGGCGGTGAGGTTGAGCGAGGACTTAAAATGGTTGACGGTGTACTTTTGCTTGTTGACGCATTTGAAGGCTGTATGCCCCAGACAAGATTTGTTCTTAAAAAGGCGTTAGCCCTTAATCTTTGTCCTATTATGGTTATTAACAAGGTTGACAGACCTAACGCACGTCCTTACGAGGTAACAGACGAGCTTCTGGATTTGTTTATTGACCTTGACGCAACCGATGAACAGCTTGAAGCACCTGTTGTATACGTATCGGGCCGTGACGGCTGGGCAAGCCTTGCACCCGAAAACCATCCCGATGATTTGAGCGTTTTGTTCGACATTATTGTTGACCATATTCCTGCACCAAAGGATACACGTGAGGGCAGCTTCCAGATGCTTGTAAGTAATATTGACTACGACCCCTTTACAGGTCGAATTGCAGTAGGTAGAATAAACCGTGGTATTGTAAAAACCAATATGCCCATAACCGTTTGCAAGGAGGGTGAAACCTCTTATAACGCAAGAGCAACAAAAATTCTTACCTATAAGGATGTAAAAAAGGAAACCGTTGAAGAAGCGGGTGCCGGTGAAATTGTTGCTATTTCTGGTATTGAAAAAATAAATATCGGTGACACAATCTGCGAACAGGGTGTTGTGGAGCCTCTTGAATTTGTGGCGGTGGATGAGCCTGTTCTATCCATGACATTCTCTGTTAACAACTCTCCCTTTGCAGGCCGTGTCGGTGATTATGTAACAAGCCGACATATCCGTGACAGACTGATGAAGGAATTAGAGAGCAATATCAGCTTAAAAGTTGAAGAAACAGACTCGCCCGACAGCTTTATTGTTTCAGGCAGAGGCGAGTTGCATTTAAGCGTGCTTATTGAAAACATGCGCAGACAGGGCTATGAATTCCAGGTATCGAGACCGCAGACTATCAATAAAACAATCGACGGAGTTTTGTGTGAACCCATTGAGCTATTGACAGTTGATGTTCCCGACGAGTTCACAGGTGTGGTTATGGAAGGCATCGGCTTGAGGAGAGGCACCATGACTAACATGGCACCCTCGGCACAGGGCTACACCAAGATGGAGTTCCGTATCCCGGCAAGGGGTCTTATCGGATACCGTAGTGAGCTTTTGACAGCCACAAAGGGCACAGGCGTTATAAACCATGTGTTTGACTGCTATGAGCCCTACACTCAAAGCGAAATTTCAACACGTTCACGTGGCTCCCTTATATCCTACGAAACAGGCGAAAGCGTAGCATACGGTCTTTTTAACGCACAGGATAGAGGCACTATGTTTATAGGTGCAGGCGTTGAGGTTTACGAGGGCATGGTTGTAGGTGAAAACGCACGTGGCGAGGATATTGTTGTTAACGTGTGCAAGCGTAAGCAGGCAACAAATATGCGTGCTGCAGGCAGCGACGAAGCGCTGAGGCTTGTATCACCCAAGGTGATGAGCCTGGAAGAATGCTTGGAGTTTATTGCAGACGACGAGCTTGTTG
The DNA here is from genome assembly GCA_017468215.1 of Clostridia bacterium. Lineage (GTDB taxonomy): Bacteria > Bacillota > Clostridia > UMGS1883 > UMGS1883 > RGIG1927. The sequence goes on from JAFUJG010000341.1 coordinate 2,431, forward strand.
AAGTAACACCCAATCATCTGAGAATAAGAAAAAAGATACTTAATGCAGATTTGAGAGCAAAAGAAGCTAACAGAAAAAAGAAGTCTATGGAATAAAAAAGAAAGGGGAAAGGTTATGAAAAAGTTTATTATTACAATCGGTCGTAGCTATGGCTCAGGCGGAAGAATGGTAGGATTAAAAATTGCTGAGGATTTGGGCATTAAATGCTACAACAGCGAGCTGTTGATTGAAGCTGCAAAGGAAAGCGGCCTCTGTCACGAGGTGTTCGAAAAAATTGACGAAAAGCCTATTTCGGCATTCCTTTCCTTCTCTGCAGGAAAATATGACCATGGCGAGATGCCACTTAATCACAAGGTGTTCCTTGCCCAGATGCAGACAATCAAGAAAATTGCCGAAAGAGAAAGCTGTGTTATCGTGGGCAGATGTGCTGACTATGTGCTCCGTGAAAGAGACGATGTGATAAACGTGTTTATTACCGCTCCATTTGAAGACAGAGTACAGAGAGCCATTGACCGTGACGATGTTCTTCCCGGCAAGGCTGAAAAGCGAGTTAGACGAATTGACAAGGAAAGAGCAAATTACTACAACTTCTACTCCACAAAGCGCTGGGGCGTTGCAGACAGCTATGATATTTGCTTAGACTCGAGTAAGTTTGGTATTGAAGGCTGTGCGAAGATTATTGAAAGCTTAATAAAGTAATAAAAAATACGGCGATATTAAACATCGCCGTATTTTATTTCGTGAGATATTAATGTGTCTTTTTCGTAGTTAAGAGTTAAATAAAAAAATGGGTCGCCTCGTCTGAGAGCGTCAAGAAAGATTTTGTCGCCATCCCACAGGGTAAGGTTGTACAAGTCATCGATATCAATCCATTCTAAAGTGCCCTCGTCACAATCTTTAATTGTGCCCGAAAAGTCGCTGCAGGTAAAAAGGTGCATATCTTCATCGTAGTAGTAACTGTTTCTGAAATAGATAATGCCCCGATAGGAGACCGAGCGAAGGGTAAGCCCCGTTTCCTCGTATGCTTCACGGATAACGCAGTCGTAGGGGGTTTCGCCATTCTCAAACTTGCCGCCAATGCCTATCCACTTGTCTTTATTCATATCGTTTTCTTTTTTAGTGCGGTGAAGCATAAGATATTTGTGGTCTTTTTCAATGTAGCAAAGAGTTGTTTGTTTCATATTATCACCAAGGGTATTATATCATAAATCTAAAGGATTTCAATGGTATAATTGGCACATCGCCGTTTCCGAGTATACGAGGAAAATCTCGGCGGTGCATAAAATCCTGCGGAGCATATAATGACCGAATTTGTGAGGTCATTATATCACTTGTGTCAAGTGGGTATTGACACAAAATAGTTAGTATGCTAAAATTAGTATGCTAACTATTTTTTGGGAGGTGCAGAATGAGAGAGGTTGAAAAGCTTGTCCGAGAGGTTAACAGGCTTCATTTTACAACATTTCATCAGACATTGTCGCAGTTTGGACTGGGCAAGGGTCAACCGCCGATACTTAAGTATCTGTCTGAAAACGACGGATGTAAGCAAAGCGAAATTGCACAGCGTGAGCATGTGAGTGCGGCGACAACAACGGTTATGCTCCAGACTATGGAAAAAAACGGACTTATCCAAAGAAAATCCGACGAAAATGATTTGAGAATAATGAGGGTTTATATAACCGACAAGGGCAGACAAATGCAGAAAAAGTGCGACGAGGCTATTGAAAATATGGAGAAGGAAATTTATGAGGGCTTTACTCCTGATGAAATTGAGACCTTTAAAATGCTTCTTACAAAAAAGCGTGACAGACTTAAAGTGCTTTTAGAAATGGAGGAAAAAAGATGAAAAGATATCTTAAATATCTCAACGGTGCATGGATATGGGTTATACTGGCACCCGTACTCATGATACTTGAGGTTTTTTGTGACCTGAGACAGCCCGATATAATGAGCGATATAGTTGATATCGGTATCCGTGAGGGTGCAGGTTATATGTACATACTCAGAAAGGGTATCGAAATGATGGGCGTTGCAGTTCTTGGCATGATAGGCGGCGTAGGCTGTGGCTTTTTTGCCACAAAGGCAAGCCAGTATTTCGGCTACAAGCTCCGTGATGATATCTACAAAAAGATACAGGAGTTTTCCTTTGCAAACATTGACCGCTTTTCAACGGCAAGTTTGGTTACAAGAACAACAAACGACGTTGTTATGCTGCAGAACATTGTGGGTATGGCACTTCGTATGATGGTGCGTTCACCTATGCTGTTCGTGGGTGGTATCATATATGCTGTAAGGCTTCAGCCTCAGCTGGCTGTTGTTTTCCTTGTTGCAATTCCGCTTATTGTGGCAATCATTGCATTTAATATCAAAAAGACTTTCCCGCTTTTCAAGGTGGTACAATCAAAGCTTGACAAGGTAAACGCAGTTATTCAGGAAAACTTAACAGGCATAAGAGTTGTAAAGGCTTATAACCGTGCCGAGCACGAGGCAAAGCGTTTTGGTGGTGCCAACGATGAATATGTTGATATTTCCATCCGTGCTAATAAGCTTATGGCACTTATGATGCCCGGTGTATCTATTGTTATGAACATATCCGTTGTTGCAATTATGTGGTTTGGTGCACGCCTTGTAGGTGCAGGTGACATGAAGGTGGGCGACGTTTCGGCATTCATTATGTACGCAACACGAATTTTGTCTTCTATAATGATGATGAGCATGATGTTTATGTCTCTGTCACGTGCATCTGCCTCCGCTGCAAGAATTAGCGAGGTTCTTGACGAAAAGGTTGATATTACAAATCCCAAGGCTCCCAGAACAGAAAAGGTTAAGGAAGGCAGTGTTGAGTTTAAAAATGTTTCTTTCCGTTACCGTGGGGCAGGTGGTGAGGATGTTCTTAAGAATATTTCCTTTACGGTTGAACCGGGAGAAACCCTGGCTATACTGGGCTCAACAGGCTCGGGTAAGTCAACACTTGTAAACCTTATTCCACGCCTTTACGATGTAACAGGCGGTCAGGTGCTTGTTGACGGAACAGATGTAAGGAACTACGATATCGAAACCCTCCGTGAGGGCATAGGCATGGTATTGCAGAGCGTTATTCTCTTTACAGGTACAATTGCCGAAAACCTCCGTTGGGGCAAGGAGGATGCTACCGAGGAGGAAATAAACGAGGCAGCACAAAGAGCACAGGCAGCTGAATTTATCGGCAAAAATCCCGACGGATATGACGCAATCTTAGGTCAAAGAGGTGTTAACTTCTCCGGCGGTCAGAAGCAGAGATTGTCTATTGCTCGTGCACTTATCAAAAAACCCAAGATTTTAATCTTCGACGACTCCACAAGTGCTGTCGATACAGCCACAGAGGGCAAAATAAGAAAAACACTTCGTGAAGAAATGGGCGACAGCACACTTATACTTATTGCACAGCGTATTTCTGCCGTGAGAGACGCAGACAAAATCCTTGTTATGGAAAACGGACAGATTGTAGGCATGGGCACACATGATGAGCTCATGGAAAATAACGGAGTTTATCAGGAGATTTACTATTCACAGATGGAAAGGAGTGAAGAAGAATGAGAGCAGAACCTCGCTCACCTATGGGCAGACCCGGTGGCCCTGGCGGTCCCGGCGGCAGACCCGGCGGTCCCGGCATGAGACCTACCGAAAAAGCTAAAAATGCAAAGGGCGCCCTTGTGAGAGTTATCGGATATCTTGGCAGATTTAAGCTGGCTATTATTGCAGTTCTTGCACTTGTTGTTTTTCAGACCTTTTCTTCGCTGGCGGGAACATATTTGCAAAAGCCGGTTATCAATGCAATAGCAGAGCCGGTTATAGATTATGATTTTATAATTAAAAACCTTATTCTTCTTGTGATACTGTATATTGTAAGTGCACTGGCACAGGGGGTACAAAGCGTTCTTTTGGCAGTAATTAGCCAGAAAACCGTGCAGGAAATTCGAATGGAGCTGTTTTCCAAAATGGAAAAGCTCTCAATTGCGTATTTTGACAAGAGAACACACGGCGAACTGATGAGCCGTATGACAAATGATGTAGACACCCTTAACCAAACCCTTTCCACCTCTGTTACACAGATTGTATCGGGTGTTATCATGCTTGTAGGTACCTTCTGCATGATGGTTTACATAAGCATACCCCTTACTCTTGTAACCTTGGTGCTTGTACCGCTTATGCTTTTTATTACAAAAAAGATTGCGAAGTACACATCAAAGTTTTATAAGGGTCAGCAGAGTGCATTAGGTGAGCTGAACGGTCACATCGAAGAAACCATTTCCGGTCAGTATGCGGTAAAGGTGTTCTGCCGTGAAGATAAAATCTGTGAGGAATTTGAAGAAAAGAACCGTGCATACTATGAAAATGCAGTAAAAGCACAGGTTATTTCCGGCAGTGTAGGACTTATTATGAATATGTTCAGTAACCTCAATTATGCGGTTACAGCTTTTGTAGGCGGCTTGCTTGCTGTACCAATTGTTGCGGCAACCATAGGCATAGACACATTGCAAATTGGTGATATTATTGTGTTCTTATCATGTTCCACACAGTTTAGCCGCCCCATAAACGAAATTGCAAACCTTTTTGCCACAATCCAGTCAGCCCTGGCAGGTGCAGAGCGAGTGTTTGAGGTTATGGATGAGCCTAACGAATATGTAGGCGAGGAAAATCATGTTGAACTGGGTCATGTTGAAGGCCATGTTGAAGTTAAAAATATCGACTTTGGTTACGACGAAAAGAGACTTATTTTAAAGGATGTTTCTATCGAGGCAAAGCCTGGTCAGACAATAGCCTTTGTAGGGCCCACGGGTGCAGGTAAAACAACAATTGTTAACCTTTTAACACGCTTTTATGATGTTAACCGAGGCGAAATTTTAATTGACGGCACCAACATACAGGATGTAAAAAAAGATTCTGTAAGAGCAAAGATAGCCATCGTTCTGCAGGATACACATATGTTCTCCGTATCTGTAAGGGAAAATATACGTTATGGTAACCTTAATGCAAGCGAAGAGGAGGTTATGTATGCGGCAGATTTGGCAAATTGTCATGAATTTATTGAACGCTTGCCCGAAGGCTACGACACCGTTCTTACTGATGATGCATCCAATGTATCTGTCGGACAAAGACAGCTTCTTTCCATCGCTCGTGCGATGATTGCTGACCCCGAAATTTTAATTTTAGACGAAGCAACAAGCTCTGTTGATACCAGAACAGAAATAAAAATTCAGGAAGCCATGAAAAATCTTATGTACGGCAGAACTTGTTTTGTTATTGCACACCGCCTTTCCACAATTAAGAATGCGGATAAAATAGTTGTTATCAATGACGGCAGAGTACAGGAATGTGGTACACATGAGGAGCTTCTTGAGCTTAACGGAATGTATGCAGGCTTGTATAATGGACAATTTACAGAATAAATAAAGCAAAAAACTGCTTGGGTTTCCCAAGCAGTTTTTTGTTTAGAAAAGGAAAGATATGGAATACTTTTCTATATGAGCATATAGGATATAAAGTCAAGTTGACTTTTTCATTAAAAAATGATATACTTATATAGATTTGTTGAACGGAATTAAAAGGATAGGAGGCTATTATGGCAAAGAAAAATAAAATAAAGATTATTCCTCTCGGCGGCCTTGGAGAAATCGGCAAAAATCTTACCGTGTTTGAGTATGGCAACGAAATAATCGTACTTGATTGCGGCATGGCTTTCCCCGACGAGGATATGCCCGGTGTTGATGCGGTGATTCCGGACATCACCTATCTGATAAAAAATCAGGACAAGGTGAAAGCACTGTTCATCACACACGGCCACGAAGACCACATCGGATGTATTCCGTATTTTTTGAACGAGATTAATGTTCCCATATACGGTACAAGGATGGCAATTGGTCTTATTGAACAGAAGCTTAAGGAGTTTGGAAGGCTGTCTGTAACTAAGCTTAACCGAGTAAATGCAGGGGATGTTGTCAATATCTCGAAAAATTTCAGCGTGGAATTTTTAAGAGTAAACCATTCTATTTCTGATGCGGCAGGTGTTGCTATAAAAACTCCTGCAGGAACCATTGTGCATACAGGCGACTTTAAAATTGACTGTACCCCCATACAGGGTACAATGATTGACCTGGCAAGGTTCGGTCAGTTGGGTACACAGGGCGTGCTTGCACTTATGAGCGATTCTACCAATGCTGAACGCCCGGGCTATACTATGAGCGAAAGAACCGTAGGCGAAAAATTTGACAGCATTTTTGAAAAGACAAGAAAAAGGATTATTGTTGCGACCTTTGCATCAAATGTTGACAGAGTTAACCAGATTATAGCGGCCAGCGTAAAGCATAACAGAAAAGTTGCAGTTTCGGGCAGAAGCATGATAAACATGATAGAAGTTGCAACAAGCCTGGGATATCTGGAAATTCCTGAGGGGACTCTTATCAATCTTGATGATGTGCGTAAATATAATAATCATCAGGTTGTTATTATCACAACAGGCAGCCAGGGTGAGCCTATGAGCGCACTTACAAGAATGGCATTTTCTGACCACAAAAAGGTGGAAATTACAAAGGATGACCTTGTTATCATATCGGCAAGCCCTATTCCCGGCAATGAAAAGCCTGTTTCCAACGTTATCAATGAGCTTTACAAAAAGGGAGCAGAGGTTATTCATCAGTCGTTGATGGAGGTGCACGTTTCAGGGCATGCGTGCCGTGAAGAACTCAAGATTATTATGGGGCTTACAAAGCCCAAGTATTTTATCCCTGTGCATGGTGAACACCGTCATCTTCTTAAACATTCCGATATTGCACTGAGCATGGGTATCCCCAGCGAAAAAATCTTCCGTCTTGAAAACGGTCAGGTGTTGGAGCTTAGCAGCGAGGAAGGTAAGATTAACGGTAGTGTGCCTGCAGGTAAGGTGCTTGTAGATGGTTACGGCGTAGGCGATGTAGGCAATATTGTACTGCGAGACAGAAAGCACCTGGCACAGGACGGTATTATAATTGCGTCGCTTACACTTACAAAGGATAATAAGCTTGTTGCAGGTCCCGACATTATTTCACGTGGCTTTGTATATGTGAGAGACAATGAAGACCTGATGGCAGCTGTAAAAACTGTTGCTGAAACAAGCGTTAAGGATACGCTTATTTCAAAGCACTGCGACTGGACTGCAATCAAGACCAACTTAAGAAGCTCTTTGGGTGATTTTATTTACGATAAAACAAGGCGTAAGCCAATGATATTACCTATTATTCAGGAAATAGAAATGTAAAATAGAAAGGAACGAGATTTATATCTTGTTCCTTTTTTGTTGCGACAAATTCTTTTCCGGGAAAAGCCGCATTTAAAAGGCTTTGGGAGAAAAGAGAAAGATTGGAAACTGAAATTATTTTAAAAATTGTTACATAAAAATACAGAAAATATAAAAAATACGGCGAAAGAACCAGGAAAAATCTGGAAGCGAAATTTGGGAAATATCTGTCTCTTTACCAATGTGATGATTGAAACTATACTCACCAGGTAAGGAGGCGGATTTTGATGAAATATGAAAAAAATCTCAAAATTATCAAAAACGGATATGAGGAGGAATATGTGTACTATGTAAAGGAATGTTACAGCGAGGAGTTTAAATGCCAAATGTACAATGTGGGAATTAAGAGTGCATACAGAAAAAAAGAAATAGACTCCTTTTCGCCCTCCAGAGAAGAAGCGGAAAGACTGTGTGATTATCTTTACGATAAAAATGTTGATATTGAAAGCTTATTTTTAATGGCGGAGGAATTTATTGTCACCGGATGAATATATTTAAGAAAAAAGGGGTGACAAGATGGAATTCAAGAGCGAAAAGAGCGTTGCGGTAACATTGGGGCTCATCTTCCGCACGGTACTGACAGCGTTCCTTACCACCGTGGTGCTTATGGCGATACTGGCATTGCTCATATGCTACACGCCGCTGCCGGAGGAGGCTGTGACGCCCTCGGTTTATGCACTTAACTATTTTTCGGTTTTTCTTGCGGGGCTTTTCTCGGCTGCAAAGGCTCGGAAAAAGGGGTTTCTTACCGGAGGACTGTCGGGAGGGTTATATATGCTTTTGGTATATCTTCTCGGCTACATACTATTTGGCGGAATTGCGTTTTCA
>JAFUJG010000342.1 GCA_017468215.1 Clostridia bacterium
ACGACTCCGCTCCAGATAAAAACATTTAACGGCTCAATTCGTTGAAAAAACGTTCCTGCTTTTATCATTCTGGTCATTTGGTATAAAGGCAGTGCAAACGTTCCGGCGGCTTCGTACGGAACTGAAAGCTGATAGAGTAAAGTAATAACGCTTGTTAAAACAATCGAAAGCAAAAGTGCTGTAAAGCCTATTTTCTTTACAGATATTTTTTCTCTTAAATATGGGTATAAAAACAGGATTATTCCAACTTCATAAAACGAAGCGTTTTTAAGGACTGCATTTTTAATAGTCACATCCAATCCGTTACCCCAAATTGGCAGGATATTTGTGATAGCATACCTGGGTATATTTATCAGCATAATTATTAAAATTGCAACGAGAACAAATGGCAAAACGAGACCGTTTATACTGACAATTGTTTTAAATCCGAGATAACCTGCAAATATTCCTACAATAATAAGAAAAAACGCAACGTTTTCATAAGAAATTCCACGTATGACAGTATTTCTGATTAATTCACCAAATGAACGAAAAACCGCTGCAGAACTTATAACAAATACCGCACAGCAGACACTTCCTGTCAGTATTCTTCCAATGTTCCCCAAGGCATATTGGGAAATATCAATAATATCCATGTTTTCAAATTGCAAAAATAGTTTTAATACTATTGCCAGAACAAGAAGCTCAAAAACACCGCTTAACAGAACCTCTAACCATCCTGCAGAGGCAGACTGCTTTGCGTATAACGACGGAGCCGAAATCAACACTTTTGTAACAGTTAGCGTTACGATTAACCCTGCTCCTCCCCATGTTCCTGTTTTTTCATACTGAACCATTATTCAAACCTCGTTATTTGTATTTCCATTTTCGGGATATTTTAGCTTCTTTAAACTTTCTCTTTGGGTTTTGGATATCAGGTCGCATTTCTCGTTTCCATATCGGGTTAATAAATATACCTGCAAATCCACCGTGTTTGGTCCTTGGCGCAAAGGGTGCAAACATTGGTACACCAAATGATGAAGTGTGCACCCAAAGCAATGCATGTATAAATAGTCCTGCACTTATACCCAGCAGTCCGGCAAGACCTCCCAGGAAGATATATACAAATTTCATAACCCTTGCTGCAAGCCCGAGATAATAGTTCGGTGTAGCAAACGAGCCTATTGCAGCTAAAGAAACCACAATAATAACGACAGGACTGACAATGCTTGCCTCCACAGCTGCCTGACCCAGAATAAGCGCTCCTACAATGCTTAAGGTCGACCCTGACGGCGTTGGAACCCTTACCCCCGCCTCACGAATTATTTCAAGTGCAACCTCCATAAAAATCAGCTCAATAAATCCCGGGAACGGAACCTCCTCTTTTGCAGCTATAATCGCAATAAGAAGATTTGTTGGTAAAAGCTCGTTATGAAAATTCATTATTGCAATATAAAGCCCCGGTAACAGCATTGAAAAGAAAAACGCCAGTGCACGAATGAGCCTAAGCATATTTGCATAAGGATACCTTAAATAAGAGTCCTCTGTGGATTCATTAAGTTCATAAAATGTTGCAGGCAACAAAAGTGCATAAGGAGAGCCGTCCACAAGCACAGCAACCTTACCATCCAGTATTGCCTTTGCTGTCCTGTCGGGGCGTTCTGTGGAAAGTAATTGCGGAATTGCAGAGAAAGTCTTCTCCTCTATATACATTTCCAACTCCGCACTGGTCATAATATAATCAATATCTAAGCTGTTAATTCTCCATATAGTTTCTTTTACCAGGGCATCGTCGGCAATGTTTTTCATGTACAGCACAGAGCACGGTGTATGGCTGATGTTGCCGATTTTCGTTTCTTCAACTATTAAATCGCTGTTTCGTATAAGTCGTCTTATTAAGGCTGTATTAAAGCGTATTTGCTCGTTGAATGCATCGTTTGGTCCACGTATTACCTTCTCGCTTTGAGGCTCACCTATAGGCTTGGATTTCCATCCCTTGATGTCGATTGAAATAGCTTTTGCTATTCCGTTTACAAGAAGGATAGCGCTGCCAAAATTTAAATTGTATGATAATGAGCTGATGCTGTCGTCTTCCGTAGCCTCGGCTTGCGGTAATAATACATCATAAACAGCAGAAATATTTTCGGCATTGATTTCTCTTGAATGTACCATTAACGGCATGAGAATAAAATTGTTTAAAAGGTCTTTATCGATAAGTCCGTCTATATAAAATAGTGCAGCAGAAATGTCTTCCGAGTTGATTTTGATTGTAAATTCTCTTAATTTAACATCGCCGCTTTTTTTATATGAAAACTCTGTTTTAAGGAGATTTAAGTCTTTGCAATAATATCCTGAAAGTTTTTTATCCGAAGTGTTATTGCGATTGGAGCCATTCTGATATTCGTCATTTTCTCCCAATACAAAGTTTTCATGCTTTTTTGAGTTATATAAAAAAGGTAGTCTCATTATAAATATCACCTCTTTCATGTTTATATTTTCCATGTTAATGCTTTTTATGCACAAAAAAAGAAGACCGTAAGGTCTTCTTTAATTTAGCTTATTTATGCAGCTTGTCCAAAAAGCGGCTCAACTGTAACCTCCGGCACAAGAATCTCCACCTTAAGCTGCACATTGGGCGAATTTCTGTAAGCACGTGAACTCACGGTAGTTATCTCACTGCGAAGAATTATTTGTTTGAGGTTTGCGCAATTTGAAAATGTATCCTCATTTATGCGAATAACATTCTGAGGAATAACAACAGTTTCGAGAGCACTGCAACCTGCAAATGCCGAGGCTGCAATGTTTGACAAATTGTTTCCTAAATTTATTTCGGTAAGTGTGCAGCAGTTTGAGAACGCCGCAAAACCAATCGAATGTATTTCATCGGAAAAAACAACACTCTTTAACTGTTTACAACCCATAAAAGCAAATTCTGCCACAGAATAAAGCTTAAGAGGCATTTTTAGCGTTTCTAATGCTGTACAGTTAGCAAAAGCATTAACCCCGATATAGGTTATATTATCGGAAAAAACCACTTCTTTAAGGTTAGTGCACTTATAGAAAGTGTCATTGTTAATCTGTGTAATGCTCTGAGGCAAAACAACCTTCTTAAGATTTGCATTACCGTAAAAAGCCTTTACGGGGAGTTCTGTAACTGCAACTCCGTTGATAAACTCAGGTATTTCGGCAACGCCTTCGGAATTTATATACTGAGAAAAATCTACAGTTTGCTCATTTGTTGCACCCACATTCATTACTGCAATATTCATAATAATAAGCAAACATAAAACCATACATTTAATTCGCATTATTTGTCTCCTTGTAATTTAAAACAAAATAAAACTCTACGCCGTCATTGTGATTTTTAAAACCGTACTCACCATTATGAAGTTCAATTACTGAACGCACAATGGAAAGCCCAAGACCGCTTCCGCCATATTCTCGGGTATGAGCTTTGTCAACTTTATAGAATCTCTCCCAAATGTTACGCTCCTCCCCATCCGGAATGGCTGCACCGCTATTATACACCGAAAAAAGAACTTTGTCACCTGTTTTTTTCACATTTATGCTTATAATTCCATTTTCATCAACGTGATTAATAGCATTGGAAACATAATTTGTTACAGCTTGCTGAAGCCGCATATAATCTCCCCATACTGTACAATCCTCATCAAAGGAACATTCGAGCTTTATATTATTGTTCTTTAAAATCAACTCAAAGGACTCAACTGCAGCCTCAGCAAGCATTGAAAGAGAAACCTCTCTGCCGTTAAGAAGCTCATCGGTGCCATCAAGCTCCATAAGGTCAAGCATCTGTCGGATTATTTTATCCATATGTCCGGCTTCCTCAATAATAACCTCGGTATACATATCTCTGGCTTCTTTGCTGTCAGGAATATTGTCCCTTAGACCTTCTGCATAGCCTGATAT